>JBGUEF010000048.1:0-15176 GCA_041821485.1 Deltaproteobacteria bacterium | reverse complement strand
GTGGACGCTCAGCATCTCGAGCGCCGCGCGGGACTTGCCCGTCGCGATCAGATCGCGTGCAATCTCCAACGGATGCGGCTGCCCAGCGGGGTCCGCGTCGCCGAGCGCGTAGGCATCGAAGCCGTAGTCAGACACGGCGGCGATCCTATCAGAGGCCCCCGGGATTCATGAATTCCCGCCAATCGCGGAGTCACCCCGGGCCTTCCGCGCCAAAGCTTGTATACTCTGGCGCAATGTTTGTGGTCGCGTGCTCCGGCTTCCCCGTTCCGGTCAGCCGATATTGGCGGGAATTTGATGCGGTGGAAATCTCGGACACCGAGATCGCCATCCCGGGCGCCGGTACCGTGAGGCGGTGGATTCGGGAGGCCCCCGACAACTTCCTGTTCACGGTGGTGGCCCCCAAGTCCGTCAGTGAGTCCGGCTTCCGGCGCACCAAGGAGAACAAGGCGACCTGTGAGGCTGTGGCGGAGCTCGCCAGGGACCTCAAGGCCCGAGCGGTCATCTTCAGTGCGGACGAAAACTTCAAGCATGGCAAGGCGAACCGGACCGCACTTCGAGCTTTTCTAGGTTTTCTGCCTGCGGGGATGCCGCCGATCGTGTTCGATCTCGACGCCTGGAAGCCCAGCGACATCGTCTCCGCCTGCGGCGACCGGCCAGCCATCGCCGCGTACGACCCGCTCACCGATGATCCGCCGCCGAAGTCAAAGATGATCTACATGCGTCTTCCGGGGCCAGCCGGGCATCGTTCGCGTTACGACGAGGCGTCCGTCGCGAAGATAGCCGACCATTGCAACAGCCTCGACCCCGAGCTGGGCATCTGCGTGTTCCGCAATATCGACATGCAAACCAACGCCCATCAGCTCACCAAGAGACTCGAGTAGCGGATGCCGGGATCGGCGTCGGCGCCGACTGTGCTCACGCTCTCCGACGAGGACGCCGGCCTGCGCCTCGATCGCGTGCTGGCCCGCCGCTGCCCCGAGTTCTCACGGAGCGCGCTGCAGCGATGGATCGAACAGGGGCGCGTCGAGCAAGCCGGTGAGGTTGTGTCGCGCAAGACCAAAGCTTTGGCGGGTGCCGAGGTCTCGATCCTGCCGGCCCCGCCCGAGGCCATGAGCGCCGAGCCCCAGGACATTCCCCTCGCGATCGTCTTCGAAGATGCGCACCTGATCGTCCTCGACAAGCCGGCGGGGCTCGTGGTTCATCCCGCGCCCGGCCACCCAGACGGCACGCTCGTCAACGCTCTGCTCTACCATGCCGGGGTACAGGGCGGAGCCGACCCCCTGCGTCCCGGCATCGTGCATCGACTCGACAAGGACACCAGCGGCGTGATGGCAGTGGCCAAGACGCCTCAGGCCCACGAGAGGCTGGTGGAGATGTTTCAGCAGCACGCCTTAGAGCGGGCATACCTCGCGATCGCGCTCGGCCGTCCCCCGCAGTCGATCACCTACGATACATTCCACACTCGGCACCACGGGGATCGAAAGAAGTTTACCTCGCGGGGGGACCGGGGCCGGCGGGCGGTCACACACCTCGAAACAGTCGAGCTTTTGCACGGAAGCGCCTTGGTTCGTTGCCGTCTCGAGACTGGGCGCACCCATCAGATTCGCGTGCATCTCGCGGAGCACGGGCATCCGGTCCTCGGCGATCCGCTCTACGGAAAGTCGATCGGTGACCCCGAGCTACGCCGGGTTTCGAGCGAGCTCGGCCGGCAAGCCCTGCACGCCGCGCTCCTCGCGTTCGCCCACCCGATCACGGGCGAGGCGATGCGCTTCGAAGCCGAACCACCCGAGGATTTCCTGAGCGCGCTCGACGCGCTGCGGGCGGGTTAGGGTTCAGGCTCGGGCGCGCATTGCGGGTAGCCCGCCAGCACCTTCAGACACTGCGCCTGATCACATTGCAGGGCCACGGAGTTGCAGCTCTCGAAGAAAACCGGGCTGACGAGAATCGCTCTGCAGCAGTCTAGAAGGTCGAGACAGGATTGGATCGCTTCTTCACTGCATTGGCTCGACTTCGAGGCTGCCCAACCGACTCGGCAGATCGACCCTTCGCTATCCCGGCGCGCCACACCGGAAGCCTGGTCGCCCATGATCTCCCCGGAGAAGGCGAGCTCGGTACCGTTCTGACTCTCGGAGGCTCGGAACGAGTTGGTCGCCTGATCGATGACAACCTCGCTCGCGAAGCTCAGCTCGAAGCTGCAAGGGCCGCCGTTCTCATCGGTGCCCGCGAGCTCGACGCTGAGGTCGTAAGAGCGGGGCATGGGGTCGGGCTCCGGCTGCGCCATGAGGTTGCAGGTCGGGCTCGGGGTGAGGCTCAGGCCGTCATCACTGATGTAGAAGCAGACGTCGAAGCCGTTGGCCTTTCCCTCCCAGAGCCCCGGAATCTGAGGCGGGGGCTCCGCTGGTGCGCCACCCGTGCCGCCCATGCCTGTCGCGCCGCCCATGCCTGCCGCGCCGCCCATGCCCGCCGCGCCGTCCGCGCTGCCATCGTTGCAGCCAGCAAAAAGTAGAAGGAGGCAGCCCGCGGCAGCGAGCCGGCCGAGAAAGTTAAGAGTCATGGCGATAGAAGGCCTACCACATCGGAGATTCGACGTGTGCCTTGGAGCGGACGAGGAGGTCGATGATCGCCCGGTCGTAGAGGTTGCGCGCGAAGAGCTCCGGGGCGACGCGGCTCTGATAAAGGTCACGACCTTCCTGAACTTCGTCCGCCATCACATCGAAAAGATTGTCGTTTCGAACTCCCTCGGCAATCTTGTCCTCGTTGTAGAGAGCAAGGTCACTCGAGATCGCTCGTGCCAAGCGACGTGCAGCTTCTTCGGTTTCGATCAGCGCCATCAGTCCTCCGTACGCGAAGAGTGACGCAGTAGCCCTGCCTCTGTCAAAGAGCGGCCGGATCAATCTCGATGGCGCCGGCGCGGAGGATGCGCATCGGGCTCGTCGTGGTGTCGATCAGGGTCGAGGGAGCGCCGCCAGGCGAGACGCCAGGGACCACCCCGCCGAGCCCTTCGGCGATGCTCGGGGGCAGCTCCTCAGCGCTTCGTAGTGGGGGTTCACCGCTCAGATTGGCGCTTGTCGCGGTCACGGGGCGCCCGAACGCCCGCACCAGGTCAGCCGCCGGGCTTGGGCCGGGCACGCGGACGCCGACTTTACCGTCCCGCGTCAGCCGGGGGCTCAAGCCGGGCCGGGCGGCCAAGAGTATCGTGAGCGGGCCAGGCCAGTGGGCCTGCATCAAGGCCTTCGCCTCGCCAGAGGGAGATGAAGCGACTTCGGTGACAGCCTGGACATCAGGCAGGAGCAAGGCGATCGGCATGTCGACCGGGCGGCCCTTGAGCTCGGCGACCCGTTCGAGGGCCCCGCGGTTGCGGGCATCGGCCAGCAAGCCGAGCCAGGTCTCGGTCGGGCAGGCCACGATTCCCCCCTGCTCCAAGACCTTCACGAGCTCGGCCAAGTCGGTCATCAGCGAGTGCGGGCCCGCCAGCCGATGTCCTGGCGAAGCTGCTTGCCTTCGAACTGGATCTTCGCGGCGGCCTCATAGGCGCGCTCTGCTGCCTCGTCGATCGTTTCGCCAATGGCGGTCACCGAAAGCACGCGCCCTCCAGACGTCACGACACTGTCGCCGTCGAGCGCGGTGCCCGCGTGGAAGACCATCACCTGCGGGAGGGCGGACGCTTCCTCGAGGCCGGTGATGATCTTCCCTTTGGCATAGCTTCCCGGATAGCCGCCTGCCGCGAGGACGACGCACAGCGAAGCCGGGGCTTCCCACTCGGGCGTCAGCACACCGAAATCGCCCTGCGCCGAACCCCGAATCAGTGGCATGATCGATCCCTTCCAACGCGTCATCAGGGTCTGGCACTCGGGGTCACCGAATCGCGTGTTGTACTCCAGCACGAGCGGCTCGCCATCGACGATCATGAGCCCGACGAACAGTGCGCCACGGAAGGGACGCCCTTCTGCCGCCATGCCACGCAGGGTTGGCTCGATGACCCGGTCGATGATCTGCTGCTCGATCTCGGGAGTCACGACTGGCGGTGGCGAGTAGGCGCCCATGCCTCCGGTATTCGGACCTTTGTCGCCGTCGAACGCACGCTTGTGGTCCTGGGCGGGAGCGAGCGGAATGAATCGTTCGCCGTCGGAGATGACGTGGTAGCTCACCTCTTGACCGACGAGGCACTCTTCGATCAACACACGGTCGCCCGCATCGCCAAACGCGCGCTCGCGCATGATGCGGTCGATGCCAGCAATCGCTTCCTTCGCGTTGCTCGCGACGATGACGCCCTTCCCCGCGGCAAGGCCATCGGCCTTCACCACGAGCGGTCGGTTCGCTTCCTCGATGTAACGCGTGGCCGCGTCCGGATCGTCAAAGACCGCGAAGCCGGCCGTCGGGATGTCGTGACGGGCCATGAACTCCTTGGAGAAAATCTTGGAGCCCTCGAGTTGGGCGGCCTCGCGATCGGGCCCGAAGGCGTCGATCCCATTGTCGCGAAGCGCGTCGACCACGCCCGCCACCAAAGGAGCTTCTGGGCCGACGACCACCAGGTCCGCGGATTCTTGCTTGGCGAGTGCCACGACCTGGCTGGCATCGGTCGGATCTACAGCCGTCGTCCGCCCGAGCGCGGCGATCCCTGCATTACCGGGCGCTCCGATGACTTCCACACCGGGATCCTGTGACAGGCGCCATGCCAGAGCGTGCTCGCGGGCGCCTCCTCCAACGATGAGAACACGCATCGTCAGTGCCGGAAGTGGCGAACGCCTGTGAACACCATCGCCATGTCGGCCGCATCAGCCGCAGCGATGACTTTATCGTCTCCCTTGGAGCCGCCTGGATGCACTACCGCGGTGATACCCACCTTGGCGGCCGCCTCGATGCCATCGGGGAACGGAAAGAACGCGTCCGAAGCCATGACGGCACCCTTCGAGAGCTCACCGGACTTCTGGGCCGCGATTCCCACTGCGGTGACGCGGGCCATCTGGCCGGCGCCGACGCCAACCGTTCTGTCGGGCTTGGCGAAGATGATCGCGTTGGACTTCACGTGCTTACAAACGCGCCAGGCGAAGTCGAGCGCGCGCATCTCATCGTCTGTGGGCTGGCGCTTGGTGACGATCTTGCCCGCGCGAACCTCACTCGGCCCGGTAGCGTCGCGATCCTGCGCGACCAAACCGCCGCCTACTCGCTTGAACTGCAGCGCGGCGTAGTCGGCCGGAAGCCATTCGCCCGTCGCGAGAATGCGGAGGTTCTTCTTTTTCTGCAACCGCTGCAGCGCCGCCGGGACAAAGCCTGGCGCGATGACGCATTCGATGAAGGTCTCGGCAACCGCGTTGGCCGTGGCCTCGTCGACCTCACGGTTGAGGGCGACGATGCCGCCGAAGGCGCTCTGGGCGTCCGCCTCGCGGGCGATTCGGTACGCCTCCTCGAGGGTCGCCGCTGTGGCCACACCGCACGGATTGGTGTGCTTGACGACGACCGCTGCCGGCCCCTCGAACTCGCGCACCGCTTCGATGGTCGCGTCGACGTCTACGAGATTGTTGAACGAGAGCTCCTTGCCGCCTGCACCTAGCGACTCGGCCAAGGCCAGGCTTCCGGCAGGCGCATTACGCTCGATGTAGAAGGCGCCCTGCTGATGCGGGTTCTCACCATATCGAACGTCGTAGGCTTTGGTGAAGCTCAGGGTCAGCGCACCGGGGAACTTCGAGTCGCTTCCCTGCGAGGTCAGATAGGCGGAAATAGCACCGTCATAGGCCGCGGTCTGTGTGAATGCCTTGGCCGCTAGGCGCGCTCGCAACGAAGCGTTCGGACCATCGCCCGATTTCACTGCGGCCAGCACCTCGTCGTAGTCGCCCGGTTCGGTGACGACGGTGACGCGCGCCTGATTCTTGGCAGCACTGCGGACCATCGACGGCCCACCGATGTCGATGTTCTCGATCGTCTCGTCATGAGAGGCGCCCCGAGCGACGGTTTGCTCGAACGGATAGAGGTTCACACAGACGAGATCGATCGGCTTGCCGCCGATGCCGCCGAGTGCGTCGCGATCTTCGCCGCTGTCACGCATGAGAATCCCGCCATGCACTCGCGGGTGCAGGGTCTTCACACGACCGTCCATGATCTCAGGTGACTCCGTGTACTCCGAGACGTCGATGACCGGAACCCCGCCCTCGCGAAGCGCCCGTGCCGTACCACCGGTGGAGAGAATCTCGACGCCCGCCTCGGAAAGCCCTTTGGCGAACCCGACAACTCCCGTCTTGTCGGAGACCGATATCAGTGCGCGTTTGATCTGTGTCATGCCCCTACCTTTGAGGGTCGGGCCATACCCCGCAGCCAGAATATCGTCAATCGTTCATGGTGGTGCCGACTTCGTCGCGCTCTTGCATGTCCGCGAGGGTTGTCGCGACCCAGGGGCCAAGCTCCCCGACACGAATCATTTCGCGCGCTTTGCGCATCAGCGCGCCGTAGAAGTGCAAGTTGTGCAGTGAGAGCAGCCTCGGCCCGAGCATCTCGTCGGCCTTGAAGAGGTGACGGAGATACGCCCGGGAGTACGTCGTACACACCGAGCAGTCGCAGCGGGTATCGAGGGCGCTATCGTCGTCGCGGTGCCTCGCTTGCTTGAGGTTCACTCGGCCTCCCCAGGTGAGGGCCTGACCATTGCGCGCGTTTCGGGTCGGCAGGACGCAGTCGAAGAGATCGATGCCGTTAGAGAGCGCTCGAAGCAGATCGGTCGGGGTTCCCACGCCCATGAGGTATCGTGGGCGGTCCGCTGGCATCACCGGGCCAATCTGGCCCAAGAGATCGTACATCTGCGCCGTCGGCTCTCCCACCGAGAATCCACCCAGGGCGACCCCATCAAAGTCGAGCGCGGCAATCGTCTGCAAGTGCGACAAGCGCAGGTCGAGCTCGGCCCCCCCCTGAACGATGCCGAAGCGAGCTTGGCCTTCGGCGGGCTTGGTCCGCAGGCAGCGCTCAGCCCAATCGGTGGTGCGGGCCATCGCGAGCTGGACCAGGTCGCGCGGCGCGCCTCCCGGAGGACATTCGTCGAGCACCATCGCGATGTCCGAGCCGAGCAAGGCCTGAACGCGCATCGCTTCTTCGGGGGTTAGGCGATGCAAGGTGCCATCGAGGTGAGAACGGAAGGTGATGCCGTCGTCGTCGATGGTTCGATGCTTGGCCAACGAAAAGACCTGATAGCCTCCACTGTCGGTGAGCAGCGCGTGGGGCCACTTCATGAATCCGACGACCCCTCCGTGAGAGGCCACCGACTCGGCGCCCGGACGGAGCCAAAGGTGATAGGTGTTGGCCAAGATGATGCGCGCGCCTGTCGACGCCACCTCGTCCGGTGTGAGCGCTTTGACGGTTGCTTGAGTTCCGACGGGCATGAAGGCGGGAGTTTCGATGGTGGCGCGGGGAGTCGTCAGCTCTCCGCACCGTGCATCTCCGTCCACCGCGCCGACTCGAAATGAAAACCCTGCAGTCGGAAGGCTCATCGTGTGCCCCCACGGATCAACATGGCATCGCCGTAGCTGTAGAATCGATAGCGCCGGTCGGAGGCTTCGCGATATGCGCGACGGGTGAGATCGACCCCTGCAAAGGCCATCACCAAGGCCAGCAAGGTCGAGCGTGGGAGGTGGAAGTTGGTCACGAGGTGGTCGACGACCTGGAACCGATGCGGCGGACGAATGAAAAGCCGCGTCGTATCGAACCCCGCGACCGGATTGCCTGCAGCATCGACGGACGATTCGAGCGTGCGTACGACCGTCGTGCCGACCGCCACGACCGGCCGTCCTTCCTCACGCGCGCTGCCGATCGCTGCGACAGTGGCATCCGAGACTTCGTATGCTTCTTCGTGCATTTCGTGATCGTCGAGGCTGTCGACTTGAACCGGCCGAAATGTGCCGGGTCCGACGTGCAGTGTCACGTAGGCCGTCTGGTGCCCAGCCTCTTCGAGCGCGCTCAAGGTACTCTCGGTGAAGTGGAGGCCGGCCGTCGGGGCAGCGACCGCGCCCGACTTACGCGCGTACACCGTCTGGTACCGGGCCCGATCGGCGTCGCCGGCCGCACGCCGAATGTAAGGAGGCAGCGGAACTTCGCCTGCCTGCTCGATCAATGCATCCACCGCACCTTCGGCCCGAAGGTCGACTTCCAGCTGCCCGTGGTCGAGCGTGCGGGCCACGCGAGCGGTGAGCCGTCCCCCACAGAGCGACAGCTCCATCCCTTCGCGTAGCCCCTTCGACGATCGGCCCATCGCGAGCCAACGATCGGGGGCTTCTGGGGTTTTTCTGAGTAACAGGATCTCCACCCGGCCGCCCGTGACCTTGTTGCCCAGTAAGCGCGCCGGGAAGACTCGCGTGTCGTTGAAGACAAACAAGCTCGGAGGGACCAACCCTGGCAGCTCGTTGAAGAGCCGGTCCTCGACTTCGTTGGTGGCGACATCCAGCAACAACAAGCGCGATGCGTCTCGCCTGGCCAGCGGCTCCTGTGCGATCAGCTCGTCGGGCAGATCGTAGTCGAGATCCGAAATCCGCATCTATCGCCCTGGGGCGGTGATGAACCGCACGCCGTACGTCTCGTCGGGCTGCGCCACTCGGCCCCTCTCGTCTCGCGCATCGGCGGACACCTCGACGCAGAGCTTCCCAGATTCGACGTTGCGCCAAGTCTTGCTGGTCTCTCCGCGGCCCGCGCCCTTCGCGTCGTATTTAACGCTGCGATCGGTCCGCTGATCTGCGACGCGGAGAACCAGGTCGACCTCCGCAAGCGCGCTAACCTGTGCGACCACGCTTTCTGCGTCCTCGCTCAAACAGTACGTGTCGACGTCGCCTCGCCAACCGATCCACCCCCGACGTTCAGCGCCGAGCTCGAGTGGCTCTGCAAGCTCGAGCGAGTCGTTGAACTCCCGCTCGAAAGTGCCCTCATCGTCGAGAAGCCGCCATCGAACGTAGTACTCGTCGGAAACGTTCTCGGTCGGCAGCTCGCCTTCGACACTTCGTTCGCGGACACGGATCAGATACTTACCCGGCTCGATCGGAACGTTGGGCAAACGTTCGCCCTGTCCGAGGTGACGCGAGTCGGCCACCACGATGGCCTCCTCTTGGCCAGGCCGCAGGAGCTCGACGATTACATCCATGTTTGGGATCGAGCTCACCTCGATGTCCGCCGCGCGCCGCTGCGTCCCGATGTGCTCGATCTCGAACAGATCGACGTCGCCGGAGTCTTCACTGACGCGCTGACCTAGATGAGCTTCCATCTCCGTGTCCTCGGGGAGTCGTGTAGCGTCCTTCGCCGTGTGGTTGGGTTCACGCTCCGAGGGACCACGGGTCGCGAGCTGCCATGCGGCCACACCTCCACCCACCAAGAGGAACAGCAAGATCAGCCACCACAGCCTCCGCTTCGTCTCGAAGATCGAATCTGGCCCCTCGAGGCGCTGTTCGCCACTGCCGAAAGGTGCCTGGCCCACTCCGCTGAGTCGCCAATCGCCGGAGCCGACGGTGGCGAGATACTCGATCAAGGCTTGCCTGACCTCTTCGGCGGTTTGGTAACGGCGCTCGGGATCTTTTTCGAGGCACCGCAGGATGATCTCGTCGGCTTCGGCCGGCACCGACAACGGAGACTGGGCGGAAGGACGTAAGGGCTCCTCGGACAAGTGCTTCGAGAGGACGCCGACCGGGTTCGGTGCCTCGAACGGCGGCTTCCCGACGACGCACTCGTACATGATTGCGCCGATTGCGTAGACGTCGCTTCGCCCGTCGAGCTCTTGTCCCTGAATCTGCTCGGGCGACATGTAGTACGGCGTGCCAACGATCGTGCCGCTGCTCGTGACCTGCGCTTCGACGGTTCCCTCGAAGAGCTTGGCCAGCCCGAAATCAAGCACCTTGGCCGTCTCGCCGTCACGACCTTCGGAGATGACGATGTTCTCCGGCTTGAGGTCGCGATGAACGATGCCCGCCGCATGCGCATCCTCGACCGACCCCGCGACCTGGGCGCACAGGTACGCGATGCGTCCGAAGGGCATCGGCCCGTCTTTGTCGAGGACTTTGGCTAGATCATCGCCGTCGACGTATTCCATCACGAGGTAGAGCGAGCCAGATTTGGTGCGCCCGAAGTCGAACACGTGAACGGTGTTTGGATGGTTGAGGCGCGACGCGGATTCTGCTTCGCGATGGAAGCGAGCCACGTTTTCTGGGTTTTGCTGGAGCTCGCGGTGCAGCAACTTGATCGCCATCACCTTGCTGATTTGCACGTGCTCGGCGCGATACACGGTCCCCATCGCGCCTTGCCCAATCGGTGCGACCACGCGATAGCGATCCGCAATGATGTCACCGGGCCTGGGTCCGGCCGAGGTCAAAGGGGTCCCGCACTTCCCACAGAACTTGGACTCGGGCGGGTTGCTCTTCCCGCACTCGGTGCACTGCATCTGATTGTTTGGCGCCGTACTAACCATTCAGCGTCAGAAAGCGGTAGGCGAACCAGGCGGCCGCGAGAAGGACGAGCACCGCAAGCCCGCGAAGCGCCTTCTTCCTTCGATGGGTCACCGGCAGCGGCTCGTTGGCGCTGTCGTAGCGAACCCGAGCCCGAGTCCGATGACTCGGGGTCGCTGACTTGACCGAGGTGTCGCTCTCAGCTTCCGCAGGCGGGCTGTCCTCCGCGTCGGTCGGCTCCGCAGACTGCACGGCGCTAGGGGGAACGGGAAAATCGGGGCGCGGAATGCCGAGCATCGTCTTCTGTGGCGTGCGGGCTCGCCCCGACCGCGCCGATGCGAGCGAAGTGGGCGGAGGAGGAGGGACGGACGCTGGAGGAGAGACGGACGGCGGAGGAGGGGTGGACGCTGGCGTCGGGCTTCCGGCCGGAGGCGTGGCGGTTGGCATGCCGAGAACGGTGTGTTTGCGGACGCGTTGTTGTGACGAGGACCGGGGCGGATCGGGTTGGGCCGCCGGATCGGGCTCCTCGTGCATGCGAATGCGGGACTGATCTAGGCGCTCGGGCCCATGATCCCGCCTGGCGTAACCACACTTGCCGCAGAACACATCATCGGACGGAACTTCGGCTCCACATTGGGGACAATCCATGACGCGCCCTTACCGTATCAGAATTCTTTCGCCGTTGCGCCTAGCGGGGAATCCCCATGACGTCGGCCATGTCGTAGAGGCCAGCAGGCCGGCCCACAACCCATTGCGCCGCGCGGACCGCCCCACGCGCAAAGATCGACCGGTCGGTCGCTCGGTGGGTGAGCTCGATGCGCTCGCCTTCTCCTACGAGATAAAGAGTGTGCTCGCCGACCACGTCGCCGCCTCGGAGCGCCATCACGCCTACCTCTTCTAGAGGCCTTGCCCCAACTTGGCCGCTTCGGCCGTGACTCACCGCCTGTTCAGGGTCGAGTTTCTTTGCTGCAGCCACCACCTCTGCGAGACGAACCGCAGTACCGCTTGGCGCGTCGACCTTGTGCCGGTGATGGATCTCGACGATCTCGGCGTCGAAAGTCGGGCCGAGGAGCTCCGCCGCGCGCGCAGCCAGAAAGTAGAGCGCGTTGACCCCTTGGCTGTAGTTGGGGGCGAACACGATCGGCACACGCTCGGCTGCGCGCTCGAGGCCGGCACGCGTCTCCGCATCGAGCCCCGTGGTTCCGATGACCATTGGAATGTGCTGCCCCGCGCAGAGCGGGAGGAGCTTTGCGGTCGCGGACGCGATGCTGAAATCGATGACGACCTCGACATTGCTCAGAAACTCTTCCACGTCAGACGTGACACAGACCCCCGAAGGCGCCCCGCCCGCGAGCTGACCCATGTCGCGACCGATGAGCTCACTGCCCTCGCGATCCATCGCGGCGACGAGGTTAACCCGTGAATCGTCATTCAAGACCGAGGCGATGCTTTGCCCCATGCGACCCGCTGCCCCATGTATCGCAACTTGCACCATGATGATTGCATCGCAGATGCGGTGACGAGCGTCAATCGAGTGTCTAGGTAGACGAGCGCCCGGCGCTGAGCTCCACCAGGCGGTCGATCAGGAAGCCGCTTTGTTCGAGCGCCTCGTCGGTGAAATCGCCGAAGAACGCTCGAACGTCCTCAAACACCTGGTCAAACGCCTGCTGGTCGCCCGCGGCAAGGATTTCCGCGAGATCCGCAGCGGCCTTGCGGAACTCATCGATGACCTGCTTTGAATCGGGATTGAGCATTTCGATGGGCCCATAGAGGTCGGGGGACTGGGCGAAGTGCCGGCCGGTCACGTACGCTTCGAGCAGGTACGCAGGCGAAGTAAATCGAAGCGTCTCTTCGAGCGGCGTGCCAGTCCGGCTCAACGCCATCCCGAGCACTTGTGTCTTGAAATGGTGCAGGACCTGCACGATCGCCATCATCGAGTCGTGCTCGGCAGCCGTCGCCTCCGAAATGACCAGGCCGCGCGCGGTGAACATCTGCCGAGCCCAATCTAGCCAGGCCTCTCCGCGACCGGGACAGAGCACCACGCGCTGACCTTGGTACGTGTTGACCCCAGGGCCGAACATCGGGTGCGTTCCAACGACACTCGCCTCGGTTGACGCCAGCATCGCCGCCATGGGGTCGGTCTTGATCGACGTGACATCCATCAGGAGCGCATCCTTGCGAACCAGTGGGCCGATTTGTTCGATCACGGCTCGCGTCTCGCGAATTGGAACGCTGATGAGCACGACGTCAGCTGTCGCCGCTGCCTCGGCAGGCCGAAGCTCGGTCTCTAGGTCGGCGCTCAGCACCTCATGACCGAGATCGGAAAACAGGGTTTGGATCGAGCGCCCCATCCCGCCTTCGCCGCCGACGATGGCAATGGTCTTCGGTTCGACGTCCAGTGGCACCTCTGCGCGAAGCGCAGCCTGACGCTCCCGGCTCATCAGCATCAACTGCCGCCACACCGATTCGATGCTCTCGGCCGGAAGGCCGAGCTCCTCGGCGCGGGCACAGCGATCGTCTAGAACCCGACGCTCACGGGCGAGGTCACGAATCCGAACCCGGTGCGATCGCTTGCGCGCCGCGATATCCGCGACGATGTCCATTCTCCGAACCAGGAGCTCCAGCAGCTCGTGGTCGAGGGCATCGAGTGCGCCTCGCAGCTCCAAAAGCGGGCCTTTGTCTGGATTCTCGTCGGTCATGGGTTGGTTTTACATCGAAGGAGGGCGTCCGCATAATGCGCGCCAGTGAAACGACTGCAACTCCATCATTGGATCCTCATTGCGATGGCTCTAGGCGCCGGCCTGGGGCTCGGTCTCAACTGGGCTGGCGGCCAGGGGATGGTCGATGCCGATATCGTTGGCAACGTGGCGCTGGTTGGCAAGGAGATCGGGGATCTCTTCCTGAGGCTCCTGCAAATGCTGGTGGTCCCGCTGATCGTCTCGTCACTGATCACTGGCGTGACGGGCATGGGCGACCTGCGGACCTTGGGCTCCATCGGCGGCCGCGCGATCGGCTTCTATCTCACGACGAGCTTCCTGGCCATCGTGACCGGCATCGTAGTGGTGAACATCATCCGGCCTGGCGAGGGCGCGGAGCTGGCCCTGCTCGAAGAAGGCGCGGGCGGTATCCTGCTGACCGAACCGCCGAGCAGCATCGGGGTCGTTCTGTGGGAGCAGCTCGAAAGCTTGATCCCCAAGAACCCGCTCGCCGCCGCCACCGAGGGCGACATGCTCCCGGTCATCTTCTTCTCCTTGCTGATCGGCGTGTTCATCGGCCTCGCCGAACATCGAGAAGGGTCGAAAGACGCCAGCGTGGTGCGGCGCTTCTTTTCGGGCCTGTTCGACGTGATGATGCAGATGACCCTCTTCGTCGTGAGGTTCGCTCCGATCGGCGTCTTCGGTTTCACCCTGTACGCGGCCGCCGGCAAAGGCCCAGCCGCGTTTCAAGTCTTGGGATGGTATGTGCTAACCGTCTTCATCGCGCTGTTGATTCACGCGACCGTGACTTTGCCCACGATCCTCAGACTTGGCGCCGGTCGCTCACCGATCGAGTACGCCAGCAAACTGACCACCGCACTGGTGACCGCCTTCAGCACCGCATCGAGCAACGGCACCCTCCCCCTCACCATGCAAGAGGTGGAAGAGGCCGGCGTGAAGCCGGAAGTCGCCTCCTTCGTGCTCCCACTCGGCGCAACGATCAACATGGACGGCACGGCGCTTTACGAAGCGGTCGCGGTCCTGTTCATCGCACAGGTCTACGGCGTCGACCTCAGCCTCGCACAACAGGGCCTGGTCGCGCTGACCGCCCTACTCGCCAGCATCGGCGCCGCCGGCATCCCCCACGCCGGCATGGTCATGATGGTCGTCGTTCTCAACGCCGTGGGCCTCCCGACGAGCGCCGTAGCCTTGATCCTCGCCGTAGACCGCATCCTCGACATGCTCCGAACCGCGGTGAATGTCTGGTCAGACTCGGTGGCGGCCGCCGTGGTCGACGCGCATCAATGACAGACGCCGGCACCGACGCGTTCGCTGACACTGCCGCTGTCGCTGTCAGCGGCTAGACCGGGTGGGGCCTTGCTCTGCAAGCTCAGCAACGCCCTTCGCCAAACGGAGCGGTAAGAACGGGCCCTCGTAGATCAACGCTGTGTAGATCTGCACCAACGTCGCCCCGGCTTGGATCCGCACCCAGGCTTGCTCGGCCGTTTCGATTCCGCCGACCGAAATAAGCACGAGCTTGTCACCCACCTTCGCGCGCAGACGCTTCAACACTTCGAGCGAACGCTCGTGCACCGGGGGGCCGCTGAGGCCGCCTGCGCCGCAGTGTTCGACTTCGGCCGCGTCGCTTTTGAGCCCGTCTCGCCGGATGGTGGTATTGGTGGCGATGATGCCTTCAAGGCCCAGGTCGAGGGCCAAATCGGCGACGGCGTCTACATCCTCGTCGGCCAAGTCCGGTGCGATTTTCACCAGCAGCGGGACGCGGCGGCCGGGGGACACTTCATTGAGTGCTTCACGAACGGCGGCGAGCAGGGGTCGCAGCTTATCGGTTGCTTGCAAGTTGCGCAGGCCCGGCGTGTTTGGCGAGCTCACGTTGACCACCACGTAGTCGGCGAACGGCCCCACCCGCTTGGCGCTCGCCACATAGTCGCCAATCGCCTCCTCTTCGGGGACGAGCTTCGTTTTGCCGATGTTGACCCCGACGATCGTTTGGTGCGGTCGCTGCAGTCGCGCCACGGCATCCGCCGAGCCGCGATTGTTGAAACCCATGCGATTCACCAGTGCC
>JBGUEF010000047.1:0-15183 GCA_041821485.1 Deltaproteobacteria bacterium | reverse complement strand
CTTGACAGAGTCGCCCGCAAGGGACTCCGGAAAGGAGGTTCAGTTGGGCCGGGCGCGCTTGCTGGCGCCATCCTGGACCGGCACCTTGGCTTCTGTCTTGGCTTCCGCCTTGGGTTCTGCAGGTGCGTCTCCTTCGATGAGCCCGTTCTCCTGAAGCAGCTTGCGTTCAACCGCCGCGAGGATGTCGGGATGCTCTTCGAGGAAGGTGCGCGCGTTGTCACGGCCTTGCCCGACGCGCTCTTCACCGTAGCTATACCAGGCGCCGGACTTGTTGATGATGCCTGCTTCGACGCCGAGATCGAGCACGTCGCCGGTGCGGCTGATGCCCTTGCCGAAGAGGATATCGAACTCGCACAGACGGAACGGGGGCGCGAGCTTGTTCTTGACCACCTTGACGCGGCAGCGGTTGCCGACAGCGGTGTCACCGACTTTGATCGTACCGATGCGGCGAATGTCGAGACGCTGCGACGCATAGAACTTGAGCGCGTTGCCGCCGCTGGTCGTTTCGGGGCTCCCGAACATCACGCCGATCTTCATGCGGATCTGATTGATGAAGAACAGGGTGGCCTGGCTCTTCTGAAGGTTGGCGGTGAGCTTTCGAAGCGCCTGACTCATCAAGCGCGCCTGAAGACCGACATGGGTGTCACCCATCTCGCCTTCGATCTCCGCACGGGGCACCAGGGCCGCGACCGAGTCGATGACGATGATGTCCACTGCACCGGAGCGGACTAGCGTGTCGGCGATCTCGAGGGCTTGTTCGCCATGGTCGGGCTGGCTGACAAGGAGCTCGTCGACGTTGACGCCCAGCTTGCGGGCGTAGCTCGGGTCGAGGGCGTGCTCAGCGTCAATGAAGGCCGCGATGCCGCCGTTTTTCTGGCATTCGGCGATCGCATGGAGGGTCAAAGTGGTCTTGCCGCTCGACTCCGGGCCATAGATCTCGACGATACGGCCCCTCGGATAGCCCCCGACGCCCAGCGCGAGGTCGAGGGAAATCGCCCCGCTAGAAGTGACCGGCACCTTCAACCGGGCGGCGGCATCCCCGAGGCGCATGATCGAGCCCTTTCCATAGGCTTTCTCAATAGTTCCAAGGGCTAGGTCGAGGGCTTTTTCGCGATTCGAGGCGGCCATGGTGCGGATTCCTTTGAGTGAAAATACCTGAACACCCGTCTAGTCGGCTTCATTACGGTAGTCAAGTTTGTGTTCGGGAAAGCACCCGATGCGGCCCCCAGAACCTGCATAGGACCGTACCCTACCCCGGCCAGCCCCGCGCTGCGAGAGCAGAGCGACCGACTCAGCGCCAGGCCGGGTCGAGGTCGCGCCCTAAGGCCGCGCGCCGGACGAGCTCGAGCGCGACGTACGCGGACAAGGTCTGCACGCGGTCTCGCCCCCAGGGAAGCTTCCGATGCTTGGTGACGGTCGGCTGGCCTTTGCGCGCCAGACCGAACCAGACGGTCCCCACGGGCTTATCCTCGGTGCCGCCGCCGGGCCCGGCCACCCCGGTGATCGACACGGCGATGTCGGCGCCCGCGACCCGCAGCGCCCCCTCTGCCATGGCAGCCGCGGTCTCAGAGCTCACCGCGCCATGCGCGCGCAACACCTCCGGGGTCACCCCGAGCACCGCCTCTTTGGCGCTGTTCGCGTAGACGACCGCGTCGAGCAGCAGGTAGTCCGAAGCACCCGGCACCCGGGTCAGCATTTCGCCCACCCGTCCGCCCGTGCACGACTCAGCAACGGCTAGGGTCTTTCCCTTGTCCCGAAGCGCCTTGCCGACGACTTCTGCAAACGAGTCGGCACGCCCACCAAAGACAGCGTCGCCGAGGAGCGTGCGGACCTCGTCCGCGATTAAATGCGAGCGCCGCTCGGCCTCTGCCGCGGACTCCGCGCGCACGTGGACCTTCACCTCGATCTCGGGAAAATGGGCACGGTAGCCAAGCGTCAGCCCCTCATGCGCCTCCTCGAGGCCCCGAAGTGCCTCGGCTACGCCAGACTCGGTCATGCCAAACGTCCTCAGATGGACCTGATGGGTTCGCGGGTCGGCAAGCGCCGCAATCGCCGGCACGATCGACTCGTGAAAGATGTGTTCCATCTCGCGAGGCACGCCCGGAACGAAGAAGAAGCGCGCCTGCCCCAGCGTCATCGCAAACCCAGGCGCAGTCCCCATGGGATTCGGTAGGATCTCCGCCCCTTGCGGGACGTCACCCTGCTTTGCATTCGACTCCGGCATCACGCGCCCGAACGCCTTGAACTTCTGTCGAATGCCTTCGACGATGCTTTCATCACGGAGAAGCTCCACCCCAGCCGCGGTGGCCGCCGCCTCGGCAGTGAGGTCGTCGGAGGTCGGTCCGAGTCCGCCCGTGACAATCACGACACGATGCTTTTTCGCAAAACTGTGTGTAAGCGTCACGATTCGATCGAGATGGTCATCCACCGTCACGTGCTCGACCACGTCGAAGCCGAGCTTGGTCAGCTCCTCGCCCAGCCAGGCGGCATTGGTGTTCACCAACTCACCACGTGTGAGCTCCGTGCCAATTGATAACACTGCGGCGGTCATGCGGGTCGGGGAGTGTCCGCAAAAGGACGAGACCCGTCAACCGCTTTGCCGTCAGGGGCGGATGTGGTAGCGACCTGGAAGCTTTTCCGCGTTTCTCGTGTTGATGGGAGTCAGATGAACCGGGTTTTCATGGGTACAGCAGTCGGGGTGCTGATCGCCGCCGCGACACTCTTCGAGGGGGGGCATGCCGGTGCCGAGCAAAGCACGGCCGCCCTCTCCAACCTGCAGGTGAGCCGCGCCACGCTCGACAACGGCCTCCGTGTGGTCATCAACCAGGACCATACGGTTCCCACGGTCGCGATCTCGGTCTACTACGACGTCGGATCGCGCAACGAAGTCAAAGGGCGTTCGGGCTTCGCGCATCTGTTCGAGCACATGATGTTTCAGGGCTCGGCCAACGTGGGGAAAGGCGAGCATTTCAGTCTCATCATCAACCGAGGCGGCAGCGCAAACGGGACCACCAGCAACGACCGCACGAACTACTTCGAAACCCTGCCCGCGAACGAGCTTGCGCTTGGGCTGTGGCTCGAGGCCGATCGGATGCGGTCGCTCGCGATCACCCAAGAGAACTTCGAGAATCAGCGCATGACGGTGATGGAAGAGCGCCGCCAGCGAATCGACAACCAGCCCTACATCCCGAGCATGCTTCGGATCAACGAGCTCGCTTACGGCGACTACTGGCCCTACGCACACTCGACCATCGGCGACATGCAGGACTTGATCGACGCGCCCCTCGAGGCCGTCCAAGAGTTTTTCAACACCCACTATGCTCCCAACAACGCCGTGCTGAGCATCAGCGGCGACTTCGAGATCGACGAGGCCATGCAGTTGGTGGAGAAGTACTTTGGCGAAGTGCCGTCCCGGGAGACGCCCGCCTACGCTGAGCCCCCCCCGCCGGAGCAAACCGCGGAGCGGACCGAGACGATGTACGACGCGAACGCCACACTCCCCGCGTTCCATCTCGGGTATCACATCCCGCCGAGCCGCTCGCCCGACCACTATGCGATCGAAATACTCGCCATGGTGCTCGGCGACGGCGAGTCGAGCCGCCTGTATCAGACCCTCGTGAAGCAAAAGGAGATCTGCCAAGACCTCGCCGTCGGCACCGACGACCGGCGCGGCCCGGATCTTTTCTCCGTCTGGGCGGTGATGGCCAGCGGCCACGCCCCCAAAGAGGCTCAGAACGTCGTCCTCGCGGAGCTCCAGTCGATCGCCGACAAGGGCGTGACGGATCGCGAGCTCGAGAAGGCAAAGAACCGAATCCACGCGGCATTCGTGTTCGGGCTCCAGTCGAACATGGCGCGTTCACAGCACCTTGCGGAATTCGAGCTCTACTGGGGCGACGCGAACCTGCTCAAGCTGGAGCTCGACCACTATCTCGCCGTGTCCGCCGAGGACATCAAGCGCGTGGCTGGCACGTATTTCGATGCGAAGCAGCGCACGGTGCTCGATGTGTTGCCAGGCGCGGCCCCGGCTTCGAGGGAGAAATGACGATGTGGGTTCGATTCCGTCTGGTCGTAGTTGGCCTGTTCGCACTGTCGCTGTTGACCGCCTGCGGCGGTTCCAAAGGGAGCGCGGGCGCCGAGCCGGAGACCGCGAAGGACGCGCAGGCCAAGGCGCAGCCCGAGCGTGAGCCTCCGCCCGAGCCGAGCCAGCCCAGGGACATGTCGCTGCCGCCCGTTCAGGTCGCCAATCTCGACAATGGCATGCAGATCAACACCATCGTCACCGATCAACTTCCGGTGGTGTATGCGACGCTCGTCGTCCGCAGCGGCGGCGAGTCGGATCCGGCGAAGCTTCCAGGGCTGGCCGGCCTAATCGCCCAGATGCTCAAGGAAGGCACGACGAAACGGTCGAGCGCAGCGATCGCCGAGGAGATCGAGTTCCTGGGCGCCGATATCTGGGCGAGCTCAGATGAGGAGAACACCTACGTCGGCGTTCGTGCGCTGGCCGAGCAGTTCGACGTGGTCCTGGCGATCCTCGCCGAGGTCGCGGGCACCCCTGCCTTCAGCGACAAGGAGCTCGAGAAGCTCAAACGCCGCGAGCTCGATCGCCTGGCGCTCTCCGAGCGAGAGCCCCGATACATCGCGCGGCGCACTTTCTATCGTCAACTGTATGGCAAGCATCCGTACGGAACGATCGATACGAACCCGCAGGCAGTGAAGAGGGTCCGGCGCCAGGACATGGTGCGCTGGCACCGCGAGCACTTCGTCGGCAAGAACTCATTCCTGGTCGTCGCAGGGGATATCGACCCCGACCACGTCGCCGAATCGGCCAAGAAGACGTTCGGCGTGTGGAACGCCGGCAAGCGCTCCGCCCCGACCTACGGCGAGCCGCCGAAACGCACTGACCGCAACATTCTGGTCGTCGACCGCCCCGGGTCGGTGCAGTCGGTCATCTACATCGGAAACCTCGCGATCGCGCGAGCCAATCGTGAGTGGATCCCTCTCATGGTCTCCAACCAGGTGCTTGGAGGCTCTGCGGCGTCCCGGCTCTTCATGGACCTCCGTGAAAAGAGAAGCCTGACCTACGGCGCGTATAGCTCCGTGGGTGGGCGCGTAGATATCGGTCCATTCGTCGCCTATGCCTCGGTACGGACCGAGGTCACGACCGAGGCGATCGGCGCGTTTTTCGAGCACCTCGAGCGCATCCACCTAGAGCCCGCGGAGCCCGAAGAGCTGGTCAATGCGAAGCGCTATTTGAGCGATTCGTTCCCGCTCAAGGTCGACACGCCGGGCAAGCTTTCCGAGCTGGTGGTCGAGCTCCGGACCTTTGGGTTGCCGGATGACTACTGGGACCGATACCGCGAAGCGATCCGCAAGACCAGCGCATCCGAGGCGCAGTACGTGGCGCGCAGCTACATCCGACCAAGGGACTCGCTGGTTGTGATCGTCGGACAGGCAGCGGACTTCGCGCAGTCGCTCCAGCAGTTCGGGCCGGTGACCGTGGTTTCGCCCGACGGCGAGATCAAAGCCAAGTTCGATGACAAGCGACCGAACGCTGGTGCGACCGGTGCACAGCGTGGTCCCATCGACTAGAGTCAAAGCATGTGCGGAATCGTTGGTCACGTCGGTGACGAAGAGGCTACGCCTATCCTGCTCGACGGGCTGCGGCGACTGGAATACCGGGGTTACGATTCGGCTGGACTGGCCGTCCACGCCGACAACGGCATCAAGATCGTCCGTGCGGTTGGAAAGCTCCGCAACCTAGAGAAGGCGCTCTCCGAAAAGGGCCTCCCAGGCAAGGTTGGGATCGGACACACCCGGTGGGCCACCCACGGGCGCCCCTCGGAACCGAACGCCCACCCGCATGTCGCCGGCCCTATCGCCGTCGTGCACAACGGCATCATCGAAAACCATTTGGAGCTGCGCGCCGAGCTCGAGGCCGCTGGCTTTACGATCACCAGCGACACCGACACCGAGATCGTGGCGCACCTGATTCACCGTGAAACCCAGGCAGGGCACGATCTGGTCACCGCGATTCGCCGCTCGCTCGATCAAGTGGAAGGCGCCTACGCGATCGCGGTCCTCTCCGAGCAGGAGCCCGATCGTGTCGTGGTGGCAAAGAGCTCATCGCCGCTCGTCATCGGCGTGTCCAAGGGCGCGACGTACTGCGCAAGCGACATCCCAGCACTACTTCCCTACACCAACGAAATGGTGTTTCTCGAAGACGGCGAGATCGCCGTGCTCGAGGCTGGAGGCTTCACGCTTTCGAAGCTGGACGGCACTCCGGTGAGCCGTCGCTCGAGGAAGATCTCCTGGTCCCCGGTCATGGCGGAGAAGGACGGATACAAGCACTTCATGCTGAAAGAAATCTTCGAGCAGCCCCGCGCGCTCGAAGACACCTTGCGCGGCCGGATCGATCGCGAGAGGGCGGACATTTTCACGGCTGAGATCGGCCTCAGCGAAGACGACGCCAAGCAGATCAAACGGGTGATCCTCCTCGCCTGCGGCACCAGCCACCACGCAACCATCGCGGGCCGGTACTGGCTCGAGGAGCTCGCGAAGGTGCCGGCGATTACCGAGCTCGCGTCCGAGTTCCGGGGTCGCGACGCCGTCGTCGGAGAAGGCGACTTGGTGATCGCGGTAAGTCAGTCGGGCGAGACCATCGACACCCTCATGGCCGCCAAAGAGGCCAAGGAACGTGGGGCCAAAGTCCTCGCGATCGCCAACGTCAATGGCAGCGCGATCCCACGAATGGCCGATGCGAGCTTCTACACGCACGCCGGGCCGGAAATCGGGGTCGCCTCGACGAAGTGCTTCATGGCGCAGCTCGCCAATCTGCTGATGTTCAGCATCTGGCTCGGGCGGCGTCGCGGTACGATCGACGACGCCCAGGCCGGCGAGCTCGTCGAGGGGTTGGCGAGGATCCCACAGGTGATCGCAGAGCGTCTGCGCGAGACGCACCTGGTGGTCAGCGATATCGTTCGTGATTTCTCCGAGGCCCGAGACGTGCTCTTCCTCGGGCGCGGTCTGAGCTACCCGATGGCGCTCGAGGGCGCGCTCAAGCTGAAAGAGATCTCCTACGTGCACGCGGAGGGCTACGCCGCAGGCGAGATGAAGCACGGGCCCATCGCGTTGTTGGATGCCCACGTGCCGGTCGTCGTGCTCATGCCTCAGGACCGGCACTACGACCGCGTGTCGAGCAACATGCAGGAGGCCCGGGCACGCGAAGCCAAGATCATTGGCGTGACGACCGTAGGCGACACGAAGGCCCAGGCGCTCTGCGACCGGTTCGTCGAGGTCGCCCGGACGCACGAGGCGCTCAGTCCGTTCGTTACGGTCGTGCCGCTCCAGCTCTACGCGTACTGCGTCGCGGACCACAAGGGCACCGATGTGGACCAGCCACGCAACCTCGCCAAAACCGTCACCGTGGAGTGAGGCAAGCTGGCCATGAAAATCGGCCTTCTCACGACGGGCTTTCCACGTTTCGAGGGTGACTGCTCCGGCTCGTTCCTTCTGAGCTTGGCGCGGGGAGTGGTCGAGCACGGGCATGAAGTGCGGGTGCTGGCTCCGGAGCCGCGCCGCGATCGCCCAGCCCCGCGATGGCCCGGAATCGAGGTGAGCTGGGTCCCGTACGCTCGACCGCGACCCTTGCAGCAGACGTTCTACGGCAGCGGCGCGCCGGACAACTTGCGGCTGAAGCCTGCGAGGTGGGCAGGAGCCGCGAGCTTCGCAGCTGCGCTCTATCGCGCTTCGGAGCGGCAGCTTGCAGACTGCGACGCGCTGGTGAGCTCCTGGTGCGTTCCGAGCGGCTGGGTCGCCTCGAAAACGGCGGCGGGCCGCGCGCATCTTTGCATCTGCCACGCCACCGACATCCGCTGGCTTTCACGGATGCCGGGGGGCGGCGCCGTCGCTCGCGGAATTGCCGCGGGAGCCACCTCGATGTGGTTTCTGAGCGACCCACTGCGCGACCGCTTTTTCGAAACGGCCGGCCTCCATGCATCGACCGTGGCCTCTCATGTCGGCCCCATGCCAATCGAGCCGCCGCAAGCATTGCCCGAGAGCCGCTCGGAGCTGCGTCGCCGCCTCGGTATCGACGGCTTCACTCTGCTCTGTTTGGGACGGCTCGTGCCGGTCAAAGGTTTCGACCGCCTCTTGCGTGCGGTCGCTGCACTGCCCGATCCGATCAGCGTGCGGATCGCGGGTGACGGACCAGAGCGAGGCAAGCTCCGGGACCTCGCGCAGCGCCTCGGGGTCCACGCAACCTTCGAAGGCTGGGTCGCGGGCGCCCGAAAAGAAGCGCTCCTACGGGCGTGCGACGCCATTGTCGTGCCCTCCGGCCCCCAAGACGGCCTCCCGACGGTGCTCTTCGAAGCGAAGGCGCGGGGGCTCCCGATCATCGCCACCCGCGCGGGCGCGATCGCGGAGCACCTGCGGGGCCAGGCGGACACCCTCCTCGTTGCACCGAACGACCGCGCGGCGCTAGGCCGGGCGATCCTTCAACTTCACGCACGCCAAACAACCGATCAGGCGACCGAGCCGGCGCTCAGGGCGTGACCTTCTCGGTCCCCTTCGGTGGACGGTAACTGAAGCGCTTGTCTGGCACGTCTCGGTTGAACTTCATGTTGGCGAAGTCGAACCGGTTACGGTTGCCAGCCGCGTCGATGATTAGAACGCGCTGAACGACGCCGGCTCGCCTGCCGCCCTGGGTGAGCGTGCGCACGTAGAACACCAGCTGCTCGTAGTTGGGTGTAGGCCTTCGCGGAATCAGCTGCAGGACGTAGCCGCCTTTGAACTTTTCGTTGTCATGCTCGAGGAGGCGAACTTCGAAGTCCTTCTCGAGGCTGCCGCTGCCGATCAGAAACGAAAACGCGGACGGAAGCTGATCCTCATCGACGGCGCGCTCGATTAGCTGTCCTCTCTTCTCGCCTTCCTCCGGCGGTTGGTAGATCAACAGCTTCTTGCCGTTGCTGACGAACACCTGCCCGTTGGGTTGCGCGTAGTCCCAGCGCATCATTCCCGGCTTCTTGAAAACGACCTTTCCTTTGGCGCGATCGTAGCGATCGTACAGCCGGGTGTAGCGAGCCTGCTCAAACTCCGCCTGCAGGGTCTTGGTTTGGTCGTAGAACGACTGCACCAACCCGACGACTACTGCCGGATCAAGCGGCTCAGCCTCCTGGGCCGCGCCACTGCCACAAAGCGCAAGCAGCGCAAAACCCAAACCAATCGCCCCAACTCTCATAGTGATCAACGTGTTGAACGCTCCCAAGGGGTTAGTATTCACGGAGAAAGCCTGTGCACAAGGCAATCACAAATCCCCCAAAAGTGGGATTGATCATTGGCGCGGAGATCCCTAGGATATGGAAAGCGGGCACTTCGCGGTGCCTGGAACTTGCTTGGTTAGCTTGTGAACCCCGTCAGCACCCCGGAGGTGACATGTCCAAGCACCACGCTCGAATCATCCCAGCGGAGCGACAGAAGTCGCACCTCGAAAAGAAGCATGCTCGGCTCGCGGAGCGCATCGAAGCGCTCGACAGCCGGCTGAGTCTCACTCCGAGCGAGGAGCTAGAGCTCCAACAACTCAAGAAACAGAAGCTTTGGGCCAAGGATGCCCTGCAGGACGTGGGCTAAGCCGCTACAGCTGGAGAATTAGACAACCCGTTCTGGACGGCCTGCCTTTGGGTGGGCCGTTTTTCTATTCCGGGCTTAAAAGCAAATGGGCCACCAGTCGGTGACCCATTTCAAACCAAACAATCGATGCTACAGTAGAAAAAGCTAGGGCAAGTAAGTTAAGGACGACCCATCGCCGCGCGGATGCCGGGCAAGCTGGAAAGTGCGCGGCGAGGGTCTTAAGCAAGCGATTGGGTTTATTGCAATCGTGATGCCAACTTGTCAGACCCGAAAAAACCAGGGTTTTGTTCACCAACAGCTCTATCGGTAGGACATTTCTGTCATAGACCCGCATCCGGTTGTCGTGGTCGGCACAACTCTGAGGGAGGATCACCGATGAACACACATCTCCCTACTGCTGCGGTTGAAGTGCGCGGGCCATCGTGCGTATGATCTGAGCAACCGGACAGGCCGGACCCGATGCCCAAGTGCAATAGCTGCAACGGTACTGTGCTGAGAACGGATGCTTTCTGTGGCACATGTGGTGAGCCGGTTCCCGGTGGGAAGCCCGTGGTGCCGATCGCGCGCGAGTCGAAACCGAGCGGGGTGCAGACCACAGGCGATCGCATGAGCGGGACGTTCCCACCGTTGAGCGGCACGGCAACGTCAGCGCGAGCCGTGGCGATCGTTGCGCTCGCCGATCCGGAGCTCGAGGAGGCTCCGGACACGGGTCTCAATCGTACCGCGATTCGCGAACGGGAGCCGCACAGCGAACCGGCGCCGGTCCTACCGCTTCACCGGAAAAAGAACGGCACCGAAAGCGAGCGACGCGAAGAAGCTGCTGCGCTGGAGTCCCGAGCGAAAGAGCCTCGAGCATCCGCCCCGGAGCGAGATACCAGCCTGCCGAATATGCCGATTCCACCGGGGCCGCCAATCCTGGCTTCAGACCTGCTGCGCGAGCAGATGCGTCCGTCGAGCCCCGGTGAGAACGCGCTGCGCCGCACGGCGGTGGCACTCACCGCGGTTGGCGCGCTCGGAGCCTTGCTCACCGGTGGCGTACATCCGTTGACATTTGTCGCTTTGGCACTGCTGATCACGATCGCGACCCTGGCTCTCACGCCGATGTCTTATCGTGGCCGCGCGATTGCATTGTTTCTGGTCGGCTCGATCGCAACCGGAGTCGCGCTCTGGCAGCAGACCCTCCAAGGCATCGCGCCCGAAGGCATCATCCTCGCAGCTGCGACGATCCTGCTCAGCGGGAGCCTGCTGTTCCGGGCGTACTACCGTGGCGCGCGCCTCGCCCGAGTCGCGGTTACGCTTGGCGTCCTGGCACTCGGCGCATGGTTTTTCCTATCGGGGGGCCATGAGAGCCTCGTCACTCTCGAGGGCGACTGGCAGTCCTGGGCCCCCGCTAGCACCCATATGACCTTCGGCCTCCTCGCCCTGCTCTCACTGATGGCGTTCATGGACAACAGCACCCGCGGCGGCTCCCATGTCTGGGCCGTCGCATTGCTCATCCTCTATGGCGTGCATCTCACGCTGCAAGTCGCAAGTGAGCTCCGTCCGATGCAGGGCATGGAAGCCACCATCCAGGGGCCCACGATCGCCGCCATCCTCACCGGAGTCGTGGGGACGATTGTCGCAGGGATGGCGCTCGCGCAGGTTCTCGTGGCCGCGTACCAGGCGACGTCCAACCGGGTCAGAGAACGCGTCTCGATGGTGCCCTGAGCTTCAGGGTACCTTGCGCGGCCATGACGCGAGCAGGATGACCGCACAGGTCCGCCCCCGCTCATCTTTGGCTTTGCCGTAGCCGGCATCGGTGAATCGTGGATCGGTGACCGTCATCCGATGGCTCGGGCTGTCCTCGATCGCGTGGAGCGCTTCCCGCATCGTGGCCGCCCGGGCCACGGCTTCGCCGACGACGCGTGCTTCGATCCCACGTTTGAGCAACCGGGCTTCAGGGTCGCCGTCCGCATCGAGCTCGTGTCCAAACTTCCCCGAATCGCATACGAGTTGTGCATGGCTCGTCGCCTCCTTGGTCAGCAAGCGATTCGAACGCAAGGTGCGCGCCCCGGCCCCGCGTCGGAGCTGCATCAGCCAGGCCTCCGGCGACTGGGAGGCCTGTCGCGTGGGCTCGCTTTGCGGGATCTTGCCAATCCAGCGTTCGGCCACCGGGCGTGGTCCGTTAGGCCCTGTCGCGACCAGCTGCACGAAGAGCGGACGGTCCCACTCGAGCGGAAGAGAGATCGTCGCCCCCGAGTCGCCTCCGTCGACCGCGAGGCGTCGCGAAGACCCCTTGGCGTCGCGTACCACCAGGTACGGGTCGCGGAAATCTGCAACGACCTCCGCGTGAAGACGATTCTTGCCAACGAGCTCGAGCGAGCCCGCACGGACGGCTGCAACCAGAACGATGCGTTCTCCGGAGCGAGCGCGCCCGCAGATCATTGGCGCATCGGCGGTCTCGTTCAAGTTCTCGAGCCAGATCTTGAAGCTGTCGAACTCACCGGTGACCCCGAACTTCGCGTAGACCGGATTCGCGTCGACCCCTGCTTCACGTGCCTTGCGAATGAGCTCCGGGGATGGCGGAATGTGCTGAAGGTCGGCCAACTGGCTCGCAACGAGCTCCAGCTTCTCGCTCCTGATGCACAAGCGCTCGGGCTTTGCAGGCTTGGCGGTGGGATCACCCTCGGGGGGAGATTCGTTTTGGTCGGCGCCAGCGGTCGCGTGAAGCGCAAGCAGCATGGCACAAAGGAGGATCGATTTGCGCAGCATCGGTTTGGGTCACGTCCGGTAATCGGCGTTGATCCGAACGTACTCGTGACCGAGGTCGCAGGTCCAATAATGACCAAGGCCGCGTCCAGGCCCGACGGTCACGGAGATCACGTACTCGGGACGCTTCATTGTCGCCGCCGCCTTGGCCTCGGTTTTTGGGGTCATGACGGGAGTTCCATTCTCGTAAATTAGAACACTGCCGATCTTCATCGAGACGTGATCAGGATTGAAACGCCCCCCCGATCGGCCTGCCGCGGCGAGGATGCGGCCCCAGTTCGGGTCGCATCCATGAAGCGCGGTCTTGACCAGTTGAGACCCGGCGATCGTGCGGGCGATCTGCACGGCGTCCGTGTTGGTTCGCGCCCCGCGAACGTCGATTCGGACCAGGTGTTCGGCGCCCTCTCCATCGGCGACGATCTTCTTGGCGAGTGACTCGAGCACCTCGGTGAGCGCTCCGACCAGTCGCCGCCCTGCCGCGCTCTTCTCTTCGACCAGCCGATGGCTGGCTGCACCCGATGCGAGCGCGTAGATCGAATCGTTGGTGCTGGTGTCGCCGTCGACCGTCGCCCGGTTGAATGTGAGCTCCGTCGACTGGCGCAAGAATTTCGAAAGCGTGGCCTGTCTGAGTGGCGCATCGGTGGCCACGAAGGCGAGTGTAGTCGCCATGTTCGGATGGATCATGCCCGCCCCCTTGGCGATGCCGAGCACACGGCAGGTCGTTCGCCCGACTTTGACCTCTGCTTGCGCAAGCTTCGGATCACGGTCGGTGGTCATGATGGCGCGCGCGAATCGTGCCGCGCCTGCCTCGGACAGATCCGCAATGAGCGCCGGGATCGCCGCCTCGATGTTTTCGCGGGGAAGCTGCACACCGATGACGCCGGTCGAGGCGGGGACGACCAGCGCGTTCGGAACGCGAAGCGAGGCGGCTGCGGCGCGCGTCAACGCCAACGCTGCCTGGGTCCCTTGCTTGCCGGTGCACGCATTCGCGTTGCCGCTATTCACAAGAATCGCCTGGCAACGCCCGCTCTTCAGGCGGCGCTCGCTGATGACGACCGGCGCCGCTCGCACACGGTTCCTCGTGAACACGCCTGCGGCGACGGCAGGCTCATCGGCAAACACCAGACCCAAATCCAATGCGTCACCCGCCTTGACTCCGCCATGCACGCCAGCGAAGCGAAACCCCTTCACCCGTCCGCTCATGGCGTGCCTCTTACCAGATGGGCGTTACTGCGGCGAGGTTGCGGCCTGGTCTTCGCGGTAGTGGCAGTTCTTGTACTTCTTGCCGCTGCCGCAGTAGCACGGGTCGTTGCGACCGAGCTTGGGCTGGTCGCGTTTGACCGTCGCCTGCTGCGCTGCCTCGGGTTGCTGCGGAGGCGGCGCTCCTGGACCCGCGCCGCCTGCACGCCGGCCGCGCCTTGCCGCAGCACGGCGAGCCTGCCTGCTGAGGCCCGCTTGCTGCTGCTGGCCTCCACCGCCCGGGCCTTCGCCCTGATGGCTCGCGCGGATCTGTCGCTGGCGCTTTTCGGTTGCTTGACGGCGTTGCTCCTCGAGCCGCTGCAACTCTTCCTCGCCCGCCCGCTCGACGGTGAACATCCCGAGAGTGACCGACGACTTCACGCTCTGCACCATCTCCAGGTACATGTCGAAGCCCTCGCGCTGGTATTCCTTCTTCGGGTCGCGCTGACCGTAACCGCGTAGCCCGATGCCGTCGCGAAGGTGATCCATGCCCTGAAGGTGGTCCATCCACTGCTTGTCGATCTCCTGCAGATACAAGTCTCGGAACAATCGGAGGAAGTTCTCGGTGCCGAACTCCTGCTCCTTGCGCTCCTGCACCGCAGCGGCGTCGGCGTAGAGCTTCTGAAGGAGTTCCGCGCGGTCGCTGATCTCGTGGATACCGGTCGCGTTGATCGCGAATTGCTCTTTATAGGCGCGCTCGAGCCCCGCGAGGTCCCAATCTTCGTAGTGCTTGCCGGGCGGGCACGCGTGGTCGGTCATCGTGATGACGATTTCTTCGACCAAATCGAGCAGGCGCTCCTTTTGCTCGGTCAGCGACATGCCAACCGCTTGCTCGAGGTGTTTGTAAGCGCCTTGAGGATCGTGGCGGAACTCTTCGAGCGGGACGGCGCAACCGAACCAGACGTAGATGTCTTTTTCGAGCAGTTGGACCCGCAAGTCGGTCAGCGACGACAAGTCCGCCTCTATCGACTTCTTGCGGTGTGCAGGCACGTCGTCCTGGGTGAGGCCCGCATCCGGCAGCGGATACGAATGGAACTTCACCATGTTCTCGAGCACCTTCGTCACACGCGACAGCAGGGCCTCGTCGATCCCGTCGACGAGCGGTTCCGACTCCACGCCTGCCTTTCGCTGATCATCGGTCGGTACCGTTCGGTACTCTCCGCGCAGGACCTGCTTGCGCAACGCGTACATGCTCTTGCGCTGCTGATTCATCACGTCGTCGTACTCGAGCAGGTGCTTTCGAACGTCGAAGTTGCGCTCTTCCACCTTCTTCTGTGCGTTCTCGACGGCGCTTGTCACCCAGCGATGCTCGATCGGAATGTCTTCTTCCATCCCGAGCCGATCCATCATGGATTGGACACGCTCTCCCGCGAAGATCCGCATCAGGTCGTCTTCGAGCGAGAGGAAGAACCGCGAGGAGCCGGCGTCGCCCTGACGGCCTGATCGGCCGCGAAGCTGGTTGTCGATGCGTCGCGATTCGTGGCGCTCGGTGCCGATGATTTGAAGACCACCCGCAGCTTTGACGCGCTCGGCGTCTTCTTTGCATTTGCTGACGAGGCGCTCGGTGGCTTC
>JBGUEF010000046.1:0-15321 GCA_041821485.1 Deltaproteobacteria bacterium | reverse complement strand
TGTAGGCCTTCAGCGTCTCCCGGACCTGCTCGTTCGTCAGCCCGAAGTCCTCGATACTGTACTCGTGCTCGCCCTCCTGGGAGGTCGGCTTCGCGTCGATACGGGCTTGAAGGAGCCCCGCAATCTCCTCGTTGAACTCCAAGTCGAACTTCGAGTAGATGTCTTCCAGCACGGTCATCGGGCTCGCCATCATGTCGCGGAGGCGGACGTCGTAGATCTGCGATTCGGGGATCTTCTTTCGAGACTCCATCGCACGGTCCAAGCCGATGCGGGTGTACTCCAGCCAGAATGCCCCGAGCTCTTTGACGTCTAGGCTGCGTCGCAGCTTCGAAGCCATCTTGGCCGACAAACTACAGTGCGAAGCAAGCGCCTTGGCGATGTCGCGATGGGTGAAGATGATCTGCGCATCAGGGTATACCGCCATAAGCGCATCGAGGTTCCAGATGTGCCAGGGGCATTTCAGGACCCAGCGCTTCGCGGAGCGTTGCGCATTCAAGATCTTGAGCTGGAGCCTATGAAACTCGTAGGGCTCGATCATGTCCCACTCGAGCATGTCGTGCGCGTACTCGTAGGCCGCGAACGCGACCCAGAACGTGAGCATGGCCATGTCGTTTTCGAGGAGAAAGAAGTCCTCCTCGTACGAGTCTGCGGTCACCAAGTGCGCAATGCCCTGGTCGGGGATGGCAGCCTGGTTGAAGCCGAACGTGAACTTGGCCTGAGCGCGCCTCCAGGCGACGTCGCCCAGTGGATCGCCGAGCCTGCCAAGCGGGTAGGACAGCTCCCAAGCCTTGGGCACCCGGTTGTTCGGATCGGCAGCCAGCACGTTGTGGAGAAAGGTCGTGCCGGTCCGGAAGAACCCTGTGATGATGAGGGGCCGCTCGATGTCGATATCGTCCAGCTCCGGATGCCGCTTCGCGAAGTCAATGATCCGAAGCCTGTTGCCGAGCTTCCAGTTGAGGACGTAGCGAGCGCCGAAGAGGCCGGTGGTGTTGAGCTGGGCTTGGTTGAGACCGTCGACCGTCGACGCCAGCCTCTGCTGAAAGCCGTCCTCCCCCCAGTCGCTCAGCCCGGTGGTCCGCTCCGCCATCTTCATGACGCGATCCGAGTCGATCGGGATCATCTTCTTGCTGAGGACGTCCAGCTTGTTCACCAGTGAGAACGGCATGCTGGGCTTCAGGTCGTCGGGGGTTTCGCTCATCGAGGGTCTAGTAGAACGCGTACCGGCACGGTGTCAAAGCCATGGGGTGGCCGAATGCCCGCTGGTCGAGAAACGGCGGTGAGTAGTTCTCACGGGGGGGCCAATGGTTTTGGAGCGCCTCCACACGAGGCGCTGGTTTTGTGGCATGGTCCGCGCCGATGGGCTTTCTGCTCTTCAGCATCGGAAATGGGCTCGCGATCGCTGGCCTGGTCTTGGCCGCGCTCGGCTACGCCAACGACGGGGGCGCAGGATGGATTGTGGCCCTGATCGCCATGGGGGAACTGACGATTCTTGGGAGCGTGCTGTTCTTAGGGGACGAGGGGTATGAGCAACTGGAGGCGCGCACCTCTGCATTCTTCCGGCGCGATGCTGGAACGAGGGTCGGAGCGGTCACCGCCCATCGTCATCGCGTCGGCCTTGCCCTCCTCGTGGCGCATCTCGCTACGTACTTAATGGTCTGGACCGCCGGGATACTCGCCTATGCGAGAGCCACCGATGAGAACCCCTTCCCTTCGGTGTTCGGCCTACCGTTCGACGAGCAAGGCCTCGCGTTCGTCTGGGGAGCGATCAGCGCCGAGTTCCTCTTCGTGCTGGCGATTTACGCTCTGGGCCCCGCGTGGTGGGATCGTTTCAAGCGGCTCTTTCGGTATCAGCCCGCCGCCGCGCCTCCGGAGCCCCAAGCGCCGGAGCCTCCACCTACGCTTCGATATCGTCTGGGCCTCGCCGTGTTCGTCATTGGAAACGTCCTGGCGACGACCGGGCTGCTCCTTCCGGCGATAGGTTTGGCGAAGGGACGGATGGTGGGTGTCATCGCCGTCATGCTGGCCGCCGGCGAGATCATCAGCCTCAGCAGCATCTTCTTGCTCGGCAAACAGGGCTTCAAGGAGCTCAAAGCCCGACTCTTTGCGGTTCTGAAACGAACGCCCTCGGGCGAGCCCGTCTCCCACCGACGTCACCGAGTCGGCGCTTCGCTTCTCGCACTGCACGTCGTGGCACAGTTCGCCGCGCTGGTATTCCCAATCGCATCCCACTACGGCGTAGCCACCGACGGAACATTCCCAATGGTCCTCGGCCTAGCCCGCGAAGACCAGCTAAAATGGTTCGTCGCCCTGCTAGCCGCCAGCGAGCTCCTCTTCTTCGCCGGCGTCTACACCCTAGGCGAAGACTGGTGGGAAAGATTCCGCGAGTTGTTCCGCAACACAAACCCCGCCTGACCCCTCCCAGCAAAAAAGGGGACGGTCCCCAATTACTGGAAGAGGACTTTGACTCCGAAGTTGAAGTCGATGTCGTTGATTTTTGTGGCGACTCGGCGGAATTCGACGGCGCTGGGATCGTAAGTGGCGGGGAGAAGCGCGCCGAGGGTGTCGCCGCGGCCGTGGGAGTAGCGGATGCCGATCGCAAGGGCTACCGGTGGCTTGTCGTTGGCGGCTTCGGAGGGCTCTGCGTCCGGCCTCGTCTCTTTGGTGGAGAAGAGAAGGCCGACGTTGGCGCCGAAGAAGTCGATTTGGCGGTCGCCCAGGTCGATCAAATCTCTCGTCTGACTGAAGTCCGTGAACGCCCCTAGGCCGAGCTTGAAGTGCTTGTTGACGTCGAAGACCGTCCCGATGCGCCCGTTGGCGACCGTCCGGTTGGTGAAGAGGAACTTGGTGCTTTGGAGTCGGAAGTCGACGACGAGGTCACCCTCAATCCATCCCCAGTTGCCGATGTAGACGACTCCCGCCCGCATCGTCCCCGGCTCCGCGCCGAACCAGCCGCCCCGGAATCGACGGGACTGTTGGGTGCTGGCTTGGGTGGGCATGCCCAAACCGTCGGGAGGCGAATCGATGAACGCACCCGTCCGGCGCTCCGCGAGCATGAACATGTAACTTGGTGTTGAGAGCATGAAGCCGACACGGACCTCCGGGATGGGCACCCATTGGATCCCCGCCTTGATCTGCAGTCCAAAGCCGGCATCCGTGTCGAGCGAGGTGTCCGAATACGCCCCGCCCGCGCCGCCATCGTAGACGCCTGCAAGGAGCGAATCGACGCGGTTGGTACCGACGATGATGTCGAACGCGCCGCCGAACAACACCTTCTGCTTCCGCTTGTCGAAGTTCGTGGCAAGCCCGGCGCTCACGTGGACAAAGTCAGTCCGCGAGTTCACTCCTCCGTTCCACGTCGCGCTGGGGCTGACCCCAGGCGCAGACGACACCTCTTCCTGCACGAGCTCCCGCCGGAGCGAGGAGTTGAAAATGCCTAAACCGAGCTTCATTCTCTCGAGCGCGACCGTGAATACGAGGGCCTCGGGTGCAAGCGCGAGATTGGTGGTCTTCCCCTTGCTCTGTTCGCCGGTCTCGAGCGACAGCAGTCCCGGATATCGAATGATCGACGTCTTGAAGGTCACGCCCGTGATCTCGAACGAGCCTTCCGGAATGCGTGCCAGACCAGCCGGGTTGTACCAAAGCGCCGCGCCGGTCGTGACGTTGGCGACCACCGCGCCGCCGGTCAGCGTGACGTCGACGCCCGCATTCACCTCGTCGCTGTTGCCGGCCGCCGCGGTGCTCGAGAGGAGCAGCACCGCCAGGGCCATCGACGTGGATACGCGACGCATGGCGCGAGTCTAGAAGCAGCGCGGCAAGGGGCAAAGCTTCTGCGTCAGAACGCGACCTTGGCCGCGAAATTGATGGCGATCTCGTGGAGCGTCGTCGGCACCGGCACGAACCCCGTGGGGGGCGCCGTATTATCAACGCTTCGAAAGGCGCTCGGATCGTACTGCGCAGGAATCCTCAAGCCCATCGTATCTCCGCGCCCAAACGCGTAGCGGAGCCCGACCGCGATCGAGAGGCCGAGGCCCTCTTCCTCTGCCGCAGTCTGCTTGTCGGGATGCACTTCCTGAGTGGACCAGAGGAATCCCAGGTGGACGCCGAAGAAGTCGATCTTTTGGGTCGCCAAGGGTAGCCGCGCGAGCTGGTCGACCTGACTGAAGTCGGTAAACGCGCCGAGCCCGAGCTTCACGTTCTTAGTGACCCGAAACGCGGCTCCGACGCGCCCGTTGACGAAGGCCCGAAGATCGAGGCCAAGCTCTTCTTCGCGAAGGCGCCAGTGAAGCACGAGGTCTCCCTCGACCCATCCCCAGTCGCCGATGTAGGCGACCCCGAAACGTAGGTTACCGGGATCGACGCCCCACCAGCCCACTCGGCCTCCCCGGCTCTCGCTTCCCTCGGCGAACTGAGGATTGTCGGGATCCACCGTGCCCGCGGGAGGCGCCTGGTTGTAGTGGGTCGCGAATCGTTCAAGCAACGCAAAGACGTAGCTGGGCGAGGCAATCGAGAGGCCGATTCGCACTTTGGGGATCGGGACCCATTGGAAGCCTGCCTTGAGCTGGAAGCCGAACCCCGTCTGCGTCCTGACTTCGCCGGTCGAGACCTGCCCCAGCTCGCCGTCATTGTAGAAAATCGTGTAGCTGTCGTCCACGCGAGCCGTCGCAATGACGATGTCAAAGGCCCCGCCAAAGAGGACCTTCTGCTTCTTGCCAAACTCACCGGCCAAACCCGAGCTGATGTGAAAGAGGTTGAGTCGGGAATTTCGCCCCGCGTAGGCATCCACGACCGGCGTAGTGGTGTGCACCTGCTCGGTGAGGAACTCCCGCCGAATTGATGAGTTGAACAACCCGACCCCCAGCTTCAGGTTTTCCTTGAGGACGATCGTGAAGGTCAGGGCCTGCGGAATCACGGTGAAGTTGAAGCCGCTGCCCTCGCTCTTGGCCGGGGGGTCGGTGTCGATCGTCAAAATCCCCGGGTTCTTAACGATCTGCATATTCATGGTGACGCCCGAGAGCTCCAGCGAAGGCTTGTCTGAGCGCGCGATGCCCGCAGGGTTGTACCAAAGCGAGGCGCCCGTATAGACGTTGGCCACGACAGCGCCGCCGGTGAGGGTGACATCGAGGCCCGCGTTGACCTCGTCAACGTTGGCGGCAAACGCAGACGAAGGGCTAAGCAACACCCCTGCCAGCGCAATCACCAAGGTTCGGCGCATGCACGGATGCTACCCCAAAACACCAGGCTCGCGGGCGCAAAGATTGCGGTTTCGACGCAAAGATTGCGGTTTCAATTCGACGCAGATCGGTGTACGGATCGTCCAGGAATCATGAAATACCGCTACCTGCGTGCGTTTCTCTTGGTCAGCCTCGGGCTGGTACTCGTCAGCTGTTCCATCACTCGCGTCAAGTGGCGCATCAAATGGGACAAGGGCTTGGAAGAGAGCAAGGCGGCGTACATGGACGCCCCTCTCCAGGTCGAAAAAAAGCGTCAGCCGAACATCATCCTGCTGGTCGCCGACGACCTCGGCCCCTACGAAGTCAGCGCCTACGGCGTCGAGCACATCTCGACCCCGAACATCGATCAGATCGGCAAGGAAGGCGTGGTCTTCGAAGAGGGCTACGCCACCGCCCCGACCTGTGCGCCCGCCCGCGCGGGCCTCATGACGGGCCGAGTACAGAACCGCTACGGGTTCGAGACGCAGGTGATGGAGTTCTACCCGAGCAACTACGTCGAATACATCTCGGGCAGATGGCTGGTCGACACGGGCGAATTCAAAGTGAAGGCCAAGCCCTCATTCCCCTCGGCCTGGCAGGTGCACAAGCAAGGCGTGCCCCCCTCCGAGATCATGCTCTCGGAGATCCTGAAGAAGTACGACTACAGCACCGCGCTCATCGGCAAATGGCACCTCGGCGTGCACCGTGAGCAGGTCCCGTCGGCTCGTGGCTTCGACTACCAGTACGGCTTCTACGGCGCCTCGTCGCTGTACACGCCGAAGGAAAACTGGTCCGGCGTGATCAACCACAAGCAAAAGGCCTTTAGCGCGCAACACCAGTGGAAGACGGGGCGAAAGGAACAGGCTGCCATCCTGCGCAACGGCAAGGAGATCATCGAAGAGGAATACCTCACCGATGCCTTCCGCGACGAGATGATGAAGTACATGGAGGAGCACAAGGACGAGCCGTTCTTCATCTACGGCGCGTTCTCGGCGCCTCACGTGCCCTTTCAAGCGCCTGTCGAGTACTACTGCCAGTACCCGCACGTCGAAGACGAGAACAAGCGCGTGTACTACGCAATGATCTCGTCGCTCGACGATGCGATCGGTGAGATCCATCAGAAGATCAAAGACCTCGGCATCGAAGAAGACACGATGATCTTCTTCATCAGCGACAACGGCGGTGCCTCGTACACGCACGCCACCGACAACGGGCCGCTCAAGGCGGGGAAGCTCACGCAGTTCGAGGGCGGCATTCGAATTCCGTACATGATGAAGTGGAAGGGCAAGATTCCTGCCGGCACGCGCTACAAGTACCCGGTTTCCGCAACCGACATCTACGCGACTTCGGTGGCGGCGGCCGGTGGCGTCCTCCCGAACGACCGCGAATACGACGGTGTCGATCTGGTTCCTTACGTCACAGGCAAGAACAAGGAGCGGCCGCACCAGGTGCTCTTCTGGCGGGCCGACCACATCTGGGCGATTCGCGATGGCGACTACAAGCTCATCCTCAGCACCCGCGACGGCTGGGCTGAGCTCTACAACCTCATCACTGACCAGTCGGAGATGATCAATCTGAAGGAGCAGATGCCGGAGCTCTACGAGAAGCTCCGCGAAGAGCACGAGGAGTGGCAGAAGAACAAGCTCAAGGTGAAACCCATGTGGCCTCGCATCATGGACAAGAGGTTCGTCATCGACGGCAAGGACTACTACTTCCCCGCCTGATGGATTGAACGATGAAGAAACTAATCCCAGCCCTCGCTCTTCTCACGCTCTGCTCCTCCGTCTGGCTGGCACCGAGCTCGGCTTCCGCGGTCCCCAAGATGGACGTCAAAGTCGCCGTCGGCGTGGGTTCCACGACGCTCGTACCGCGAGTTCCGGACATCGATTTGTACTCCCACGGCCCCGACGGTCCCGGCGATAACCCCGTCTACGAAGGAACGGTCGGCGGCCGACGTCCGGGAACCTTCCCTAACTGGGGCATGCAGATCGGCGCTCGCGTCACGTTCGACAACAAAATCTTTTTCGAGATGGGCGCGGGCTTCAGTCGCTTCTACTTCGACATCGGCCAACAGCTTCAAGACATCGCGGAGTTTCAGGGCAACCCCATCCCCGACGCTCTCAAGGGACAGCGAGCCCGGATGAACCAGATGGAGATTCCGCTGATAGCGGGCTACCGCCCCTACGCGAACCCCTACTTCAAGATCTTCGTCTATGGAGGCTGGGTCAGCACGTTCAATATTCGCGGCTTCGCTGACCTCAACGGCGACCGCAAGGCGTACAAGTTCAAACCCAAAGACATTCCCGGCTATCCCCTCGCGATTTACGTAGCTGGTCTCCGTATCGGCACCCAGATCGACCTCGGCCCACTGAACTTCGATTTCAGCTACACGATCGGCATGAATAGCTTTACGGCGACGGACTACCGGACGAACTCGCACGTCGTCAAGTTCTTCCTAGGCTGGCTCTTCTAAAAAGGGGACAGTCCCCTTTTTCGCAGGGTTAAGAGGTCGAGGCGCCGAAGAAGGCCTTCACCTTGTCGTGCAACTCGTGCAGGTGCTCGCTTGCGTGGACCTTCTGCTTCGAGTCGAGAAGGCCGTAAACCAAGAGCAGAGCCTGGCGTCCTTCGGCCCGCCGTGCCTGAGCCGGTCGCGCGTCCGGCCCCCAGTCCTCTCGGTTCTTCCATTCATTCCACAGCGCGTCGCGGATCGCTTGGGTGCCGGGATGCTTCCGAACCACCAGGCCCATGCTCTTTACGCGGCGTTCGTCGGTCGCAAGCACCGCGGCAGCTTCATCAGGAAGCCCCGCCACGAACTTGCGCAATGCGTCTTCCTGCCCGCCGCTCAGACTGCCTGACCAGTCTTCGACGGCTTCGACAAACGAGTCCTGGCGCTTCTCGAGGCGTTCTTCCTTCGGCTCAGCATGCCTCTCCCTCGCTTCGTCGAGGCGCTTCTCGATACGCGCTTCGACGAAATCGATCTGATCGTCTCGCAACGACGCCAGGAGCGGCGCGACCTCGTCGATGATTCCCCCTGCCGCGATGTCGAGAAGCGCATCGACCTGGCGCTCCATCCCGAGCAACTTCTTCTCCGTCAGCCCCTTGGCGATCGCCGCGTCGACCGTGGCGACGAGCATGTCGACCCGGGCGCTCAGTGCCCCCGGCGCCGCGGCGATGAGCCGGTCCACCGAAGCGCGTGTGGCCGCGGTCTGCACCTCATCGAGATTGAACTCTGCCACGATCTGCCGCGTGACCCATCGGGCACCGATGTTCTGAAATAACCCGCTGCACCCCACCGCTATCAACAGAAGGATTCCAAAAGCCACGATCGCGGGGCGAGGCGGACAAGAACGGGAAGCGGAGGTCATGGGCGGGTCGGGTTAGCTCGGCGGAACCCACTGATTGTGGTGCCGGAACAGCCGAGCCGCAATGCATCCGCCCAGAGCTGACTCAGAAGACCTCGGGAACGAAGGTCTGGTCGTCAAGCGGCGGCCGCATGTACTTGATCTTGCTCTGCCGTTCGGGAAGCGCGAGGTGGGGCTGGGGCACTTCTTGATAGGGGATCAAGCTGAGGAAGTGCGCGATCACGTTGAGGCGAGCGCGCCGCTTGTCGTCCCCATGCACGACGTACCAGGGCGCCTGCTTGATGTCGGTGTGCGCGAACATCTCGTCTTTCGCCTTGGAGTAGTCGACCCAGTGGCTGCGCGATTTCAAATCCATTTCGCTGATCTTCCAGCGCCGGATGGGGTCTTCAATTCGCTTCTGGAAGCGGCGCTCCTGCTCTTCGTCACTGACGGAGAACCAGTACTTGATCAAGATGATCCCCGACCGAACGAGCATGCGTTCGAACTCGGGGCAAGAGCGGAGAAACTCGCGATACTCCTGCTCCGTGCAGAAGCCCATGACCTTTTCCACGCCTGCGCGGTTGTACCAACTCCGGTCGAAGCAGACCATTTCGCCTGCCGCCGGAAGATACTGTACGTAGCGCTGGAAGTACCACTGGGTCCGCTCACGCTCCGTCGGCGTGGCGAGCGCCTCGACCCGACAGATACGCGGGTTGAGGCTCTGTGTGATGCGCTTGATCGCCCCGCCCTTCCCTGCAGCATCGCGGCCTTCGAAGATCAAGACAACCTTGAGCCCTTGCGTGCGAATCCACTTCTGCAGCTTCACCAGCTCCACCTGAAAATCCGCCAAGGCTTGATCGTATTGCGCCTTCTTCAGCTTTGACTCCTTGGGCTTCATTGAGTCGCTCTCAAGCGGCGGCAACGCGTTTGACTTGCCCGATTTCTCTTCCTTCTTTCCCATCTCGTCCTCGCTCGGATCAACGTGCCATAGGACGGCGATTAGGGCCATCCCGGCCGTTTGAGTAGTGGCGCACCGTTCGCGTTCTTGCGGCTTGAATGGCGGTGACAGGGGGCGAGTAGATCGATAGCATGCCGCCCATGCCGCTTCTGAAGCCCATCCTTCCTCCGTACGACATCGGTGAATGGCAAGCCAAGCCGTTCCCAGAGCGCGTGAAGATGGTGTGCCAATCCTGGGCCTTGCAAGGCTACGGAACCCCCTCGCCGATCTACATCGTGTACATCTTGAAGATCGTCTTCTACGTCTGGGCGTGGAGCCTCTTCTGCTCCTTCACGCCGGGCTTGGGCGAGCTCGGAAGCTTCGGATCCTGGTACTACGAACCGATCGCATTTCAAAAGGCCGTGCTCTGGAGCATGGCCTTCGAAGGGCTCGGTCTCGGCTGCGGAAGCGGCCCGCTCACGGGTCGATACAATCCACCGTTCGGCGGCGCGCTCTACTTCTGCAGGCCAGGAACGACCAAAATGCCTCTGTTCCCCGGGCTCCCGATCTTCGGCGGCCCGAAGCGCACGGTGTTCGACGCCGCTCTGTACGTCGCACACATCGCGTTCTTGTTCCGCGCACTGATCGCCCCCGAGCTCTCGATCGAGCTCTTCGTTCCGACCATCATTCTCCTCCCTCTCCTAGGTCTCACCGACAAGACCATCTTCCTCGCATCGCGCGCGGAGCATTACTACACGGCGCTGGTCTGCTTCATGTTCGCGGGTGACTGGCTCGCCGGTTCGAAGCTCGTCTGGGTCGCGATCTGGATGTGGGCGGCGACTTCAAAGCTCAATCATCATTTCCCGTCGGTGGTCGCCGTCATGCAGAGCAACAGCCCGCTCACCCGCATCGGGTCGATTCGAAAGCTGTTCTACCGAAGCTATCCGGACGATCTGCGTCCTTCCCGGCTCACGCACTTCATGGCCCACGCCGGCACCGCGGTGGAGTACGCATTCCCGGTGGCGCTCGTCCTCAGCGACGGAGGAACGAGCACGACGGTCGCCCTCGCGGTCATGCTCCTCTTCCACACCTTCATCACGAGCAGCATTCCCATGGGTGTCCCCATCGAGTGGAACGTGATCATGGTCTACGGCGGCTTCGTCCTGTTCGGGCACTACGCAGACGTCAACGCATTCAGCATCGGTTCACCGTTGCTCATCGCGTACCTCATCTTCGCGCTCGTCGCCGTGCCGCTGTTCGGCAACCTCGTGCCCTCGCGCGCCTCGTTCCTGTGCTCGATGCGATACTACGCCGGGAACTGGGCCTACAGTATCTGGCTCTTCAAAGGGGATAGCTGGAAGAAGCTCGACGAGAACCTCACCAAAGCCTCGCCAGGTCTTCGCGCTCAGCTCGAAGGAATGCTCGACGAGGAAGCACTCACCGCTTCGATCTCGAAGATTCTTGCGTTCCGCTCGATGCACCTGCACGGCCGGTGCCTGCAGTCCTTGCTGCCCAAGGCCGTCGATGAGATCGACGACTACGAATACCTCGACGGCGAGATGGTCGCCGGCATCGTCGTCGGATGGAATTTCGGTGAAGGGCATCTGCACGACATGCAGCTCCTCCGCTCGATTCAAGAGCAATGCCACTTCGAAGAAGGCGAGCTTCGCTGCATCTTCGTCGAGTCGCAGCCGATGGGTCAGCCCAGCCATGCCTGGACGATCGCCGACGCGGCCACCGGGGTGCGAGAGAGTGGGAAGATCGCCGTGAAAGACCTCCTCGAGCTGCAGCCCTGGCCCCCCATGCCGGCGGGCTAACTCTGGCGCGGTAGCTTTACGGACAGCTTGAGCACGACCAGATCGCGGATCAGGTCGTCCCGCATGCCAGGGTAGTTGATGCCGTAGTCTTGACGATTGATCGAGAACTCCGCGCTGGCGCTCACCTCTGAGTCGGTGGCGCTAACGGTGGCGGGAAAGCTGATCCGTTTCGTGACGCCATGGAGCGTGAGGTCGCCGCTGATCGTGTGCCCGTCTCCGTCCTGAGTGATCTCGGTCGAACGGAAGGTCGCCGTCGGGAACTTCGCCACGTCGAAGAAGTCGGGCGACTTCAAATGCTTGGTGAGCTTCTCTTTGTCGGCGTAGAGCGATGCGGTCTGAATGGTGACTTCGATCTGGCTCTTCTCGACCGGTTCGCCGAGCTCAATCTTACCGCCGAAGTCCGTAAACCCTCCCGGATGGCTCGCGGTAACCTTGGCGCCGACGAACTCGATCTTGCTGTTCGAGGGAGTGATAGCGAGAGACCCGTCCGCCTTGCTACCCGGGTCGTCGCCGGAGCTGGGCCGCGCCTTCGGTTCGACAGGGGATTCGACCGTCGCGGCGGTCACCTCCGCTCCCGGGTCCTTGCAACCCGAGACGACTAGACCGATGGCGAAGAAAAAGACTGCTGCACGCATGGAACCTCCGTGCCGCGGCATATGGGGATCGGTTCGCATTGGTCAAGGGCGCTGAACGCGTGATCCCGCACAGCATGCCAAGGGAGGGACGCAGCAAAGCGATCGATTTGAATACATCGAGCCACAAAGCATCCAATATGCATGAAATCATTTCTAAATCCGGAAATTTGTGACTAGCACGATTTGGCTTGATAATCGGTGGCGACGTAGGCGGTTGTGCTCTAAGGTTCGGCCACTTTACGGAGAAGGAGCAGCTGGAACAATGACAGCAAGAGCAATTGGTGTATTCGCGTTGGTGCTCGCAATGGCGAGCCCCGCTTTGGCCGGACCGGCAAATTCGACGATCGGCGGCAAGAAGCTCGAACAGGACATGGTCCACAGCGGCGGCGTGGGATACCCGAGCGTGCTGTACGAATGGTGGAACAAGGGCAAGGACAACCTCGACTGGGGCCTGGAGGGTGAGCTCGTCTACGGCGACTGGCCAGCCGCGCATACCGGTCGGTTCACCAAGATCGGCCTCGGTATCGACGGCATGGTCCGCTGGCACCTGGCCACCCGACCGCACGACAAAATCACCACTGACATCGCAATCGTCGCGAAGCCGGGCATTCTGATTGCCGGTAATCGCGGTGATACGTTCACGTTTGGCATCGCGGGTGAGGCAATTGTCCCCGTTTCACTCGACGTGCACGAGCGAGTCGACGTCGTCGTCGGTGGCGCGTTCATCATCAAAGGCTACATCAACAGCCAGCAAAACAACTTCGGCGAGATTCCCCTCCTCTTTCGTTTGGGCGTAGAGATCATGGCGAACGAGAAGGTCTCGCCTTGGTTCTACTTCGACCTCGGCCCCGGCATCGGTTTCGGTGGCGGCGGTGGCGGGAACGTCGGCTTCGCCTGGCGTCTCGCTGCTGGTACGAACTTCTGGGGCGTGTTGGGCAAGAACGGGAACACGTCGGACTCCGGAGCCACCGCATCGAGCGAAGAGCCGGCGGCGGAACCGGCTGAGTAATCAACCGCTCGCATCATGGAGCAACACAAAGGGGCCGTCCTGCGATAGCGGGCGGTCCCTTTCTCGTTAAATAGCCGTCGCGGCCCTCGGCTGTGTCCTGGCCGCAAACCCGGGACGGCCCTAGAAACATCTCAAGGGGCCGTGGACGCCCGCGCGCAACCCGTGCATGATGAGCCCCCTCGAAAAAGGAGCGACCAGTGGCCGACAAAGAAACGACGAGCTTCATGCGATCCCTGTGCATGGGCCGTATCGAACAGGACGTCATCTGCCCCTTCCCCACGGTTTCCGAAGCGCAAAAGGAAACGCTCGGGGACATCTCGGGGGCGCTCGAAGGTCTGCTCGGCACCCGCACCGAGGACTTCCGGAAATGGGACGTCGCGGGCGAGCTACCCGAGGACTTCATCGACGAGCTCAAGGAGTTCGGCATGTTCGGCTTGGTCATCCCCGAAGAGCACGGGGGGATGGGTCTCGGCAACATGGCCTACTCCCGAACGCTGCAAGAGGTCGCGAAATATGACGCATCGATCGCCGTGACGATTGGCGCGCACAGCTCGATCGGGATGCGCGGGTTGCTGCTCTTCGGCACCGAGGACCAGAACAACCGCTACATGGAGAAGCTCGCGAGCGGTGAAATGATCGCCGCGTACTGCCTCACCGAGCCTGGCGCGGGTTCGGATGCGGCTGCGGTGACGACCACCGCCGTGAAGGAGGGCGACCACTGGGTCCTCAACGGCAACAAGCTCTGGATCACCAACGGCGGCATCGCCGACTTCTTCACGGTCTTTGCCAAGACCCCTGAGGAAGGCGGACGGGGCAAGATGACGGCCTTCATCGTCACGAAGGACATGGAGGGCGTGAGCATCGGCCCGCACGAAGACAAGATGGGTCTGCGTTCGAGCTCGACGACGACGGTGCACTTGGACAACGTCAAGGTGCCCGACCGCAACGTCCTCGGCGAGGTTGGACAAGGGTTCAAAGTCGCGATGGCGATCCTGAACAGTGGCCGCACGGGCCTCGGCGGTGGGTCGGTGGGCGCTATGAAGAACCTCATCGCGATGTCGACCAAGCAGGCCAATGAACGCATCACGTTTGGCGAGCCGATCTCGAGCTACGGCTTGATCAAAAAGAAGGTCGCCGAGATGGTCATCGACTGTTACACGGCCGAAGCCGCCGTCACGATGGTTGGCGGCCTCATCGACGCCGGCTACAAGGACTATCAGGTCGAGGCGGCGATTTCGAAGGTGTACGCTACCGAGTGCCTCTGGCGCACGGCGGATGAGGCCCTGCAAATCGCTGGCGGAAACGGGTACATGCGCGAGTATCCGTACGAGCGAATTGTCCGCGACTGTCGCATCAATCGCATTTTCGAGGGAACGAACGAGATACTGCGCCTGCTGATCGCGCTAACCGCGATGAACGACGTTGCGAGCCAGCTTCAGGAGCTCGCCTCGACCATGAAGGGCATCTTCAACGAGCCGATCAAGGGTTTCGGCGTCCTCTCCGACTACGCGCGCAAACACGCCTCCCTTCGGACCGGCATCGGAGGAGGCGGAAACTTCGACGGGCTCAACGAGGCCATCCAGGACCAAGCACAAATCTTCGAAGAAGAGACGCGTTATCTGGCGCAGGCGGCAGATAAGATCTTACGCAAGCACGGCAAGGGCATCATCGGCAAACAGTTCGCCAGTCATCGGCTCGCTGAGATCATGATCGACCTCTTCGTGATGGCGGCCACCATCAGCCGGGTGCAGGCCTCGATCGATGCCAAGGGCGTGGACGGTGCGGCGCTCGAGATCAACATTCTCAAGACCTTCACCCGCGCCGCAAAGGTGCGTATCAAACGCAACTTCCGCCGAATCGACAGCAACGACGACGAGATGCTGAAGGCCCTGGCCGACGACGCGTTCGAAGCCGAAGGGTTCCGCTGGGACACGATCTAATCGTCACACGCCTCCACAATTAACCCTTTGAAAAAGGGGACAGTCCCCTTTTTCAGTCGAAGCTGAAGGTGGATTGGGGGACTGGGGCTAGGCAGCTGGGGTCGTCGTTTTCGGTGCGGTTGATTCTCGGGGAGACTGCCGTTCTCGTGAGCTTCGGGGGATTGGCTAGCGTGCCGTTGCTGAGCCATTGCTGGGCGTCAGCGCCTTCCAGGAGGACCGGCATTCGGTCGTGGATCTCCGCCACCGCTCCCTCTGAATCTCGGGTCAGGACGACATAGCGGCCGTCTTGCCACAGGCCGGCCATCACGAAGAGATTTCCGTCGGTGCGTCGAAACAGGTAGGGCTGGTTGATGCGGCCCTCCTTTCGCCATTCGAGGAAGCCGTCCGCCGGCACGAGACAACGGCCATCGACGAACGCGTCGCGGAACAATG
>JBGUEF010000045.1:0-15349 GCA_041821485.1 Deltaproteobacteria bacterium | reverse complement strand
TAAGCCTCTCCGTACTTCGTGACGATCTCGATCCCGACGTCTTGAAGCAAAGCGGTCGGCGCCGTTCCACCGACCTGAATCACGACGGCGTCGTTTTGAATGGAGAGCTGTTCTCCGGACGCATCGCGCAGGGTGACTCGGTCCTCGAAGATCTCCTCGACCTGCGAACCCATGAGCGCCGTGAGCCGGCCTGCCTCCATCTCGGCTTCGATGCGCTTGCGATTCGGTTGACGGCACCTTGCGAAGTTGTTCTTTCGGTAGCTGATCGTCACCGAGGCACATTTTCCCCCGTCGATCAGCGCAAAAGCCGACTCCACTGCGGCATTGCCGCCGCCGACCACCAGCACGTGCTGGTCTTGAAACACCTCCGGCTCGATCACTCGGTAGACGACTTTCGATTGCTCCTCGCCGGGCACGTCGAGTTTGCGCGGCGAACCTCGGCGGCCGAGGGCCAAGAGAACGTTTGCAGTTTTGAAGACGCCGCCGGTCGAGGACACCAGCCAGCTTCCGTCCTCGTCGCGCTCGATCTTCTCTACGAGCTCTCCGACTGCAACCTGCAACCCCGTTTTCTCCCTGATGTCTTCCCAGAGCTCCACGAGTTGTTCCTTGCTCATCTTTCGTTTGGAAACACGCCCGTACATCGGGAAGTCGAGGGCACCGGTCATGACGACCTTCGCTCGGGGATAGTGCGTAATCGTTCCGCCAAATGCTTCACGTTCGAGCATCAGCACTCGCAACCCCGCTTCCATCAAGCCGAGGGTCGCACTCGTCCCGGCCGGTCCTGCGCCGACGACCAAGGCATCGAGAGACTCGCCCGCTGCCCTTCGGTCCCCTGCGACGATATGCTCGGCTGCCTGTCGTCCCTGGGATACCGCATTGCGAATCAGTCCCATTCCGCCGAGCTCGCCGACGATGTACACGCCGGGCTGGTTGGTTTGAAAGTCGGGATCGAGTTGTGGAAGCTCGAGCCCGCGCTTGGCGGTTCCGAACACCAGCGTGATCGCCTGAACCGGACAAGCCGAAGAGCAGGCCCCATGTCCGATGCAACCGAGCGGGTTGGTCAGCACGCCCCTGCCGTTGACCACGGTGAGAACGCTCTTCTCCGGGCATGCATACACGCACGCCCCGGACCCGATACAGCGGATCGGGTCGATCGCCGGATAGATGCTGGCCGGGGCGATGTCCCCCATCGCGCTCAGCTCTTCGAGCTCTTGGCGGCCGGTCTCCGTGCGCCCCTGCTCCTTTTTTCTCCAGAAAAGGTTCAGGGTGAAGGCTACGGCGACAAAAAAGCCAAGTACAATCCAGGTGGTCATTCGTTGGCCCTTTTGTGTGAATACTGGCCTTTGAGTATGATGCAACTCTAACATGCACGTCGGGTGGGGACCCGTCGTCGGCAGGGGGGCCGTGAGCAGGGAAACGAAACGAAGACCGAAGCGTCGCAGTGCGAGAACTGCCGTGCTGTTCGTCGTGCTTGCGCTGTCCGTGCTCGCGTACCTGCTCTGGGATCTCGGTGAGGATTTCTATCTGTCCGACCTCGAAGCGAGGGTGGAGCACAGCGCTTACGAGACGATGCGGCCGGGCGGTCTAGTCGGGCACGGGTACGGCATCATCGGGACGATCCTGATCCTTGCCAACCTTCTCTACTTGGCGCGCCGCCGGCTGGCGCGCTGGTCCCTTGGGTCGATGGCCACGTGGCTCAACTTGCACGTGCTCACCGGGCTCACCGGCTCGCTCCTGATCCTCTTCCACTCGGCATTCCAGTTTCGGACGCCCATCGCCCTCGTCACAGCCGCTAGCCTCGGCGTGGTGGTGGTGACGGGGATTGCGGGTCGGTATCTCTACGCGTGGACGCCGCTTCCGGATCGGGCGGCGCTCGAGGAAGCGCTCGCCTCACTGGACGAGCTCGCCCCCGGATGCAGCGGTCGCGTATATCACGCGCTCGCCATCCACAAAGTCACGCAGGTCGACACGCATCGCTGGCTGCTCGCCAAGCTTGCTGCGGTTCCCAAGTGGGTGCGTGAGGCGCGCTCTCGCGGTTTCATCGTGAGCTATGTCATCGAAGACGCCCCGATGGCCGGAGTCCTCGATCGTAAGGGACGTCGGCGCTTTCGAAAGGACAAGCGGACGGTACGCAAGTATGCGACGCGTGAGGTCGTTGCCGTTGGGGCTTCTTCGCTGCTTCAATCGTGGCGAGGTTTCCATCGCTTACTGGCGCTGATCCTCGTTCTCATCGTGCCGCTCCATATCGCGGTCGCCTGGATCTACGGGTACCGGTGGATCTTCTCGGAATGATGAGGGGGCGCATCACCGCCTTGATGATCGTCGGCTGCTTGATGATAGCGGCGGCGGTGGCCGGAGCCTTGATGCCTCGCCCAACTGGCGCCCAGTTTCTATCTCCAGGGAAGCTGGCCAACTCCCATGCCGACATCGATGGCGATGCAAACTGCAGCGAATGTCACTCGACAGGCAAGCGGATCGATACGAACGCCTGCCTTGGCTGCCACGACGACCTGGGCGTCCAGATACGAAAGCAGGCAGGCCTTCATGGACGCGAGTATCGCGGGGAGGACTGCGGTGGCTGTCACGTCGAGCATCTTGGAAGGGATGCGAGGCTCGTCCGCTGGCCGGGCGGCGGGCCGGAGCGCTTCGATCATCGCCAATCGGGCTGGACGCTCAAAGGCGCCCATGGGTCGGTTCAATGCGGGGACTGTCATAACCGGCAGAACCGTCGCGGTCACGCCACGTATCTCGGGCTGAAGACCGACTGCGTGTCCTGTCACGAGGATCCTCACAAGGGCACGTTTGCAGGTGGCGAATGTGTCTCCTGTCACAACGAAACCGATTGGAGCCAAGTCGACAACGTCCGGAAGAATCATCCGGTCTTGAGCCTCGCTGCGGGTCACAGCAAGACCAAGTGCGAGGCCTGCCACGACGAGGGCAACGTCGCGCCCCCTAGCATGGGCTCGGAGTGCGTTGCCTGTCATTCGCAGGTGCACAAAGCCAAGTTCGGAGATCGGTGTGAGAACTGCCATGCCAGCATTCGCTGGACGGGTCTACCGGCGAAAATCGGGCTGCGCGCTCATCCGAAAACCGCCTTTCCGCTCGAGGGCTTGCATCGAGGGGTCGCGTGCAAGCGTTGTCATTCACCCAAGCTCCCGCTGCAACGGCGATATCGAAGTCTGCAGTTTCAGGAGTGTGCCGACTGCCATAAAGACGTGCATCGAGGCAGCCTCGGGACCGCCGATTGCGCGAGCTGTCATGACGAGCACGGATTCTGGCCGACACTGTTCACCATCGAGCAGCACAGCCGCACCGACTTCCCGCTGAACGGCAAACACCAGTCGGTCCGTTGTACGGGCTGTCACCAAGGCAAACGGCCCCGGCACAATTTGGAGCTCCGGGCACAGCGTTGTATCGACTGCCACGACAACCCCCACGGCGATCAGTTCGCGGTTGAGATGCGCGACGGCGGCTGCACCAGCTGCCACTCCGAGCGTGGCTGGGAGTCACCCCGGATCGATCACAGCGCCTGGCCACTGACCGGGGCCCACGCGGAAGCAGCCTGCGACAGTTGCCACAGCCCCTCGAAGAAGGACCGGCAGAGCGGCAAAGGGGCTACGTATAGCGGCGCGCCACGTGAGTGCGGGGGTTGCCATCGTGACGTACATGCTGGGCAGTTTCGTCTCACCTCGCCCGAGCGGGCGTGTGAGGCCTGCCACGTCACCGACGCTTTCGAGATCGAGGCTTTCAACCACGAGGAGCTCACCAACTACCCCCTCGAGGGCGTTCACGGCGAGGTCGAGTGTGCGGGCTGTCACAGCAAAGCCCGTCTACGAAATGGCGCCCGAGCCGTGAGCTACAGACTCGGGTATCGTGAGTGCTCGGATTGTCACGCCAATCCGCACGCGCGGCGAAAGGGTGGACGATGAGCCGCGCCTTGATCATCGGGCTTTGCATCGCGAGTCTCGCTGCCATCGCGGGGATTGCCGTGGCCAAGGACCCGGACCGGAAGGCGACTCGCTCCAAGGCGTCTACACACAACTCGATCACCGAGGGGTTAGATTGCGGAAATTGCCACACCCCCGCGGGCTGGTCGATGGCCGCGGGCAACGTGGGGGGTGGCTTCGATCACTCGCGGACCGGCTTCCCGCTCACCGGGCGACACGAACCCGCGGCCTGCAATCAATGTCACAGCGGTGAGCGGCGCGTGACCCGAGAGTGCGGCAACTGTCACCGCGACCCGCACCAATCGAGGCTGAGCGCTCGATGCGACAGCTGCCACTCGTCTAGGCGATGGAATGACACGGAGCCGTTCGAGATTCATCGCCGGACGCGCTTCCCTCTGACAGGCATGCATGCGCTCGCCGATTGTACCGAGTGCCATCAGCGCAACGGCGAACGGCAGTGGACCACCGTTCCGAGCGACTGCTTCGCCTGCCATGCCGCGGACTATCTCGATCCGAACGTCCATCCGAGCCACCGTGGAACCTCGACCTCACCGCCGTTCCCGCAAGATTGCTCGCAGTGCCACGTCGCGAGCGCATGGAGCCCTGCGTTCGTCGATCCCACCGCGATTGCGTCGACCGGTGCCGTCACCACCGGCTTGGGCGGCATGGTCATCCCAGCCAATCACGACAGGCATTTCCCGGTCTCACGTGGGCCGCACCGTGGGGCGCCATGCAATAGCTGCCACACCTCGTCTCGCACACCACGGCTGGTTCGCTGCACGGGATGCCATGCGCACAACCCGATCAAGCTGCAGCAACAGCATGGGCGGCGCATTTCGAGCAGTGGCGGTGCGTGCCTCGGCTGCCATCCCGGAGGCACTGCGCGATGAGGCGGCTCTGGTCAGCGGCGGCTTGGGCATTGGTGGCGATCCTGATGGTTTCGGGTGCGGCCGGAGCGGCATCTAGACGCAGAGTAACCGTGAAGGTCGTGGAAATCGCGGGCGGGCGTGCCTACGTGACTCCAGGCGAGGCCGCGGGCGTCGGCGTCGGGTCCGTGGTGGTTCTTCGTGACCGCCGATATCGCGTCGTCGGCGCGACCGCAAAGCACGCCGTCATCGAGATGAAGGGGCGTGAGTTGCGGGTGGGCATGACCGGCCGAGCGGTTTCCAGCGTCCAGCGATCCACGCTCGCGTCGCTCCCCAAACCCAAACCGCTAACCGCCTACGAGAATCAATGGCCCGAACCGGTGATGCCGGCGACGAAGCAGACGCCCGAGTACGTACCCCTGGGTAGCTGGTCCGATCGGAAACGCATCGATCTTGCGGTTTCGACCAATGTCGGCGGCACGATTGCTCTCAGCGATGGGGAGTCCTTTGGGCGAGCATCCCTCCGCACGCGGTTTCACGCAGAGCCTTTCGAGCAGCCGGTTTTCTTCGATGTCGACTTTGCGGTGCAGTCCTGGTTCGGGGGGAACATCGGGAATCGCCCGGGAAGCTCGTCTCGTCCGGTGGTCGCCATTCGCGACCTGCAATTCGGGTACGGCACGGCGCTGAGCCCTCAGGTCGGCTTGGGCCGGCTTCCGTTCGTTGCGGTCGGCGTCGGGCAACTCGATGGGGTTCGGGTGCGGTCGCCATCTTGGGCAGGCTTTTCGATCGGCGCCTTCGGAGGCACGGTGCCCGACCCGCTCGACAATCGGCCGACCCTCGATACGACGCGATTTGGCGTACAGCTGGCCTATCAAAACGAATCGCTCGATTCTCAGCCCTTCGTGGGCCTGTCCGCACACGCCTCGACGTTCATGGGCGACATCGATGAGCGTCGCTTGAACGCGGAGTTCGACGTGTTCCCAGGAAACGGCCGCGTCGCTGGGCACTTCGAGCTCTCGATGCATGACGAGAACAACCCCTGGCAGGCGCCGCGCTTCGAGGTGAGCGCGGCAGGCCTCGACGCATCGATTCGCTTCGGGCTCTTCCAGATCGCAGGCCGCTTCGACATGCGCCTGCCGGAGCGTTCTCTTTGGCTCACGTCGTATCTGCCGCTGGGCTATCTATGCAACACCGTTCCCGATCCGGCGTCCAGCGCAGGAGAGGAGGTGGTCTGCCTCAACAGCGATGACGCCAGGTACTTCGGGGGCCTGGACACTAGTTTCTCGTTCACCCGGCTCGTGTTCCATGCAGGAGCAAGCATCGTGCACAGCGAGGCCGTGGATCAGTTCGAGCAGATCTCCGGCTACCTGCAGGCTCGAGTGTTGCGAATTGCGGACATCATGTGGGCGGACATTTCGGTCGCGGCGTATGCTCGCTCCTTCGTGTCCGACTATGCGGCTCGCCTGGGGCTAGGCGTCGACATCCGCCGAGTTGGCGAGCTGTCTGTGTACTATCGACCATCGCTCAATCAATACAACGCGGCTCCCAGCAACTGGCTGCAGCACTCCGCCGGCGGCATCCTGTATTTGGCCCTGGGGCACGACCTGGACCTCGGCGTCCGGGTCGATGGGATGTTCGGCGAGGATGTGAATGTGCTGGTGCTGGGTTCGAATCTAACCTGGCGTCCGTCCTGGTGATTCGATGCGCGCCTTGAGCGATTCGATTTCGTTCGCAAAACCCGTCGCGATGTCTTGCAGATCGGGAACCAACTCCGTGCAGGCCATCGCGCCGAAACATAGCCGGTCGACCACGCTCATCACCGTGATGTCGAGGCCAGAGCCTTGCTGCGCGGGTCCGAGCGGGAAGAGCTGCAGTAACCGCGCGCCTTTTGTGTAGAGAGGGACGGGTGGCCCTGCGATGTTCGAAATGATGAGGTTCCACATTGGAGGAACCCGGTCGGCGAGGTGCCTCGAAGAGTAGAAGCCTACGAGCTGGATTGCCATCCAGGGCACGGTGATGTTGTTGATGAGCGCAGCGACGTTCTTCAGGATGTCGCTGCCACCACCGCTCCTGTGCCTCTTCTTTGCTGCGGTCGTCTCTTCATTGATCGTCATGAGGCGCTCGACCGGATCATTGCTTTGGATGGGCAGGTGAACACGAATCACCGACACGCGATTGCCGTCCTGGTCTCCCTCGTGGCGAACGGACACCGGAACGGTGGCTACCAAAGGGCGTTCCGGCAGGCCGCCATGCGCGGCAAGCCAGGATCGCAAGCTTGCGCAACACGCCGCTAGCACGACATCGTTCACCGTCGTTCCGAAGGCACGCTTGATCGCCTTCACATCGTCGAGCGAAACGTCGGCGAACGCGACGGAGCGGTTGGGCGTGAGGGCAGCGTTGAACGGAGTCGGCGGCGCCTCGAACAGGGGCGCCTTCTCAGAAACCTCGCCGTCTGCGGACGGAGGGGGCTTGGATTCTCCTTTGGCTCGGACCGTCGAAACCACTTTTGCCGCTGCGTCCGCGGCGCGCCGAGGCTTGCCTACGAGGGTTCGAAGCGTATCGGCCGCGAGCCAGGGGAGCGTGGGCTCGCGATCGGGAATCCAGGCCTCCCCCGGGGGAGGGATCACTCGGCCTTCGAGACTCGTATCGAGGAGCGTGCTCGCGATCGTCGCGCTTTGGCCGCCGTCCATCGCTGCGTGGTGGATCTTCATGACCAAAGCGTTCTTGCCGCCCTCGAGACCATCTACCACCACGGCCTTCCACAAGGGCCTGTCGCGCTCGAGACATTGGCCTGCGAACTTGCCGACAAAGTCGGACAACTCGCGCATGCCGCCCGGAGGCGAAAGCGTCATGTGTACGAGATGTTTGTCGAGGTCGAAAGCCGGGTCCTCGATCCAGTGGGGATCGCCGATTTGTAATGGCCCTTGAACGATGCGGCGCCGGAACGGCGGGATGAGATGAATTCGTTCTGCGAACCGCTGGCGCGCCCACTTGAAGGCCGAGCCTTCGCCCGGGTCGGCGCCCAGTGCATTCTCGGGCTCGAAAACCAGGACGCCCATCGTGTGCATGGGCATCTCGGGGGTTTCTGCGTACAGCATCCCCGCATCGAGAGTGGATACAGGAATCATAGCGCGCCTCCTGACGGAAGGAACCCGAGCCCCATCATGAAGCGGGCCATCTCCGTGAGGTACTTGCCGCGATCGAGGTGGATGCTGTGGCTCCCCGGAAACCAGTACATGCGGCAGCGTTGCCAATGATCCCAGAGCAGCCGGGAATGCTTTGGGGGAGCGAGGCGGTCGCCCGCACCGCCGACGATCATCAGGCGCTCCGGTGGGAGCACCGGCTTGTAGGTCAACGGGCAACTCACAGCGACCAGACGCCGCGCGTCTGCCGAGGTCAGGTTCGAGGCGGCGAGAGCAGCACCCATCAGCGCACCCATCGGCTGCCACTCCAAGACCAGGTCCGCGACGCTGATGATCGGCACGTTGGGAAGCGCGAACGCGAGCTTGTCTTCGACGCTAGCGAGCATCGATGAGATGAAGCCGCCGAGACTCAAGCCCGTCACGCCGACTTGCTCGACGCCTTGCTCGCGTTGAAGCCAGTTGAGAAGAATCCGGAAGTCGAAGACCGACTGGGCGACCGCTTCGTTGAATCGAGATGAGCCCCCGGCGAAAAAGCCGTGTCCCGAAAACGGCGAGAAGCGAGTTTGGCGCGGCCCGTGGAAAGGCAGCGTGAACAAGGCGATGTCGCAGCCCATTCGATAGAACCAGGGAAGCGCAAAGAACCACTCGTTGATCAGATACCCCTCCGCCGTGAATCCATGAATCGCGACGATGGTCGGTCTCGGCCCATCACGGTGCCGAATCGTGCGCGCGTAGGCCACACGGTTGCGGTCGTGTCGAAGATACGGTCGGTGTTGGTTGATGTGGACGGGCTGAAACGGGCTGTCGAACCGCACCACCTCACAGACGCCGTCCTCGGGATCGAACCGCGGAAACCACCGCCCGGGCTTGACGCGGACCCGGACGCCCGACGGAGGCTCGTGAAAGAAGCGGGTGGGATCGCCGGATTCCGCCATTTCGGCGTAGAGGGGCGCATCTCGCATGGAACGCCGGAGCTCGATCGGATTGAAGCCAAAAGGGATGGCTGTTGAGCCCACCATGGTGCCGAAGATCGCTCTCACCACGTGGTCCAGCGCGGCGGCGGCTCCGATCTGCATTCGATCGGCGCGCGCGAGGGCGAAGCGCTCCGGCGTTCGGGCGAAATCGTCGTCGAGATGCTCCCACCAATGACCGCTCGGCATCAGAGGTGCGGCCCGCTCGCACGACTCGTGCACAATTCGAGACACCACTGCGGAGTCTTTCATGCGTAGAGCTTACCCTACTTGCGCCCGAGCGCTCCTGAGATCTGACCTGGCGGCCGTCCTGTCGCCATGAGATAGGCCTCGTGTTTCTGTTATAGTGAAAGGGTGCCTAGACTTTCTTGCCTTGGAATACTTCTGGGGGTTCTGGCGGTGCACTTGATCGCGCCGCGCGTCCATGCGCAGGACGAGTCCGAGGCGGATCCCGAGGTCGTGGTCATCACCGAGCCGCCACCCCAATTGGAGCCGCCGCCCGCTGAACCTGCGCCCGCCGAAGTGCCTCCTGCTGAGCCCCCACCCCCGCCCGAGAAGCCCGAAGAACCCCTCGGTCACCTGCGCGTAGGCGGCGGGATTGGGTTCGGTTTCAGCACGGGCTTCATCTCCATCGGCATTTCGCCCCAGGTCTCCTACATCTTCAAGCGCATCGTCGAGCCAGGCCTAGCGTTCCGCTACGAGTACGCGAAGGATCGCCTACCGATTCCCGAGGTGACCTGGCACACGTACGGCGGCTCGCTCTTCGTTCGAATCTTTCCGATTCAACAGTTCTTCGTCATCGTCGAAGGCGAGTTGATCAACACCGGCTGGAAACAGGGCGGCTTCACGTCCGGCCGCAAGACCTACGGCAATCTACTGCTCGGCGGCGGCCTCGTCATGGGAGTCGGCAAGGGCGCATTCGTAGCTACGTCCCTGAAGATCGCCGTCTTCAGAAACGTGTACTACCCAACCGCCTTCCCCATCATCTCAATAGGCGGCGGCTACGCCTTCTAGCAGGGGCAGAGCCCCGTGACGGGCGAAGCCCGCTTTACGGGGCGCCGTCGAACAAGTCCTGGAACCCGCTCGGCTCGTGCCGCCCGAAGACGATGGTCTCGAGGATCCCGATCCCGGTCTTGTCGCCCATCTTCGCGCGCACGATGTTGTGCACGTGGATGGTGCAGTACTCGTCGGGCTCGACCTCGTCGAGCTTCCAGCTCTCGTAGCCAATCTCGAGCTCGTCGCGCCAGACCGCATGACCCCACTCGGGGTGCTGGTAGCCGATCCCCATCATTTGGAAACGGAAGATCGGTTCGAGCTCGATCTCGAGCTTGGTCCCGTCGCGCTTTTCAAACACGAGTCCGGCGGCCTCGGGCCACCGTGTCCCGCTCTTCCAACGAATCGTGTTCGTCGCGGAGGCCATCACTTCCTCGTCGACTTCCAATACGTCTTTCGGAACCTCTTGATCGTCGGGGTAGGTCTTCACGATCGACGCCGAGAGCTCTTGCGCATGGCCGTCGGGCATCTCGCGCGTGAGGAAGTGTGTGCAGAAGCCGTCGAAGTGGATCGGCGACCAAACCCAATAGACCGCCGGGTCGGTCGTCAGTCTGCTGGGCGCGCCCTCTTCGTACTCGCCGACCGGTCGCATGCCCCAGGACTTGTCGCGATTGCCGATCACTTCGCTTCGCTTGACCTCGTAGCGCTTCCCCTTGATCGAGAAGTAGCCCTCCCAGGTCCCGTATTGGGTGAAGCGCTGGGTGTCCATGATTAGCCTTGTGCCGTCCCACATGACGTTCTTCGGCTCCTGCACCGGCGGCGCCTTGGCGTGGAAGGTCAGGTTGCACTCGACCTCGGTGTCGTTGGGGTCGACGATCAGGCGAACGATCCGCATGGGTTCGACCACCTCGACGCGCATCGGACCGACGGAGCTGTCCATCGGGTTGTCTGGCACTCTTCGTGATGCATGAAAGGAGTGTTGGACACCATCGACGGCCACGCTGAAGTGCGCGTCCTGAACGAAACGGTTCGGATAGCGCCCGAGGCCCGCCTCGAACAGGAACGTGCCCGCTTTGTCGTTGCCATTGAACCAATAGCGGTCGTAGGCATTGCGGTTGACGACCCCCATCTGATTGATCGGGAGGGGTGCCTGGTGGATCAAGTAGTCATCGAAGTCGGTAATCATGTCGGGTTCCTCGTTAGGGCAGAGTGATTCCACACTCGCGCAGGATCTCTTCGGTGTCGGCGCCGCGCTCCCTGGCTGGCGTCGGGTTGGCAGGCTTGGTGCGTGAGAAGCGGGGCGCAGCCACGGCGTGCTTAATTCCATCGAGCTCGACGAAGGAGCCCCGCGCGACATGGTGCTCGTGCTCAAACACCTCGGCCGCGGCGAGCACAGGGGCAAAGCACGCGTCGCTCCCCTCGAAGACCTCGCACCATTCGTCGCGCGTCTTTTGGCGGAAAGTCTCTTCCAGGGTCGGACGCAGCTCACCCCACTTGGCCGGGTTCAAGTGCTCGCCCACCGGAGGTGCGCCTTCGATGTCGAGCTTTTCGATGAGCTCTTTATAGAACTGTGGCTCTAGTGAGCCGATCGAGACGTACTTGCCGTCGCTGGTCTCGTAGACGTCGTAGAACGCGGCGCCCGAATCGAGCAGGTTCTCTCCACGCTTGTCGGTCCAGAATCCCTGCTGCATGCCGGCGTAGATGCTTGCCATCAGTGCCGCGACGCCGTCGACCATTGCGGCATCCACGACCTGGCCTTTACCTGACTTCTGCGTCTCGAGGAGTGCTGCGAGAACGCCGAACGCGAGCAACAAGCCCCCGCCACCAAAGTCACCGACCAGGTTCAGCGGAACGGTAGGCCGCTCGCCCTTGCGGCCGATCGCGTGGAGCGCGCCGGCCAGCGAGATGTAATTGATGTCGTGCCCTGCGCGCTGCGCCCAGGGCCCTTCTTGGCCCCAACCCGTCATCCGGCCGAACACGAGGCGCGGATTCACTTCGATGCAAACCTCCGGGCCAATTCCCAGGCGCTCCATGACTCCGGGCCGAAAGCCCTCGATCAGCGCATCGGCGGTGGCCACCACCTTGAGCAGCGCTTCTTTGTGCTCCGGCTTTTTGAGGTCGAGCGTGATGCTCTTCTTTCCGCGGCTCATCACGTCGAAGTTGGCCTGCAGGAAAGACGGCTCTGGCCGGCCGACCCGAATGACTTCGGCGCCGAGATCTGCGAGCAGCATCCCCCCAAACGGGCAAGGGCCGATGCCGTCAATTTCAATGATTCGAATTCCGTCGAGTGGACCCACGTTCAAATCTCCTCCAGCGCGCGTCGCAAAGTGATCGACGCGAGGTTTTCGTAGTCGAACTCGTTCTCCTCATCGATGATCTCGATCTTCTTCATGTATTGGCCGATGCGAGCCATGTTCATCGAGAAGCGTGTGAGCGCGAGAATCGAGTAGTAGGCGAGGTTCGACGTATCGAGGCCGGTTGCCTCTTTCCATCGGGCGACGGTTTCCTCATGGCTCGGGATGCCCGGAAGGCGTTCGAGCTCGAGCCCTTCGGAGAAGCATCGGTCCGATGCAAGCCACCAGGCGAGGTCTTGCACGGGGTCGCCAATCCGTGCCATCTCCCAGTCGATCACGGCGGCGCACTCGAGGCCGTCGAATATTTCGTTGGCCAGCCGGGAATCTCCCCAGCACAGAGCCGTCTGGTTTTCTTCGGGCTTGTTCGCCTCGAGGTAGTCGAGTGCCTGGGCGATGTCCGGATGTCGCTCTGCCGGCATGCCCCACTCGAAGTACCCCCGCCAGTAGTGAAGCTGTTGGTCGAGCGGTGTCGCCCCTCTCTCGGGCTCCAACATGAAATCGAAACCGAGCGCCTTCCAGTCGAGGCGGTGCACTTTGCACATCGCTTCGAACCCATTCCACCAAACGCTCGTTCGCTCGGCCTCGGAGAGCTCGTCCGCAATCCAACCCTCTTCGTGCATCGGCGGGTTGTCGCTCGGGACGTTTCCGACGATGCGATCCATGATGTAGAACGGTACGCCCAGGACGGACGCATCCGGCTCGAACCAACGAACGCGCGGCACGGGCACGTCCGTGTCTTCGAGCATCTGCAGCACTCGGACCTGAAACGCGATGTCGTAGGTGGGGAAGACGATGTACTCTTCCGGCTCGAGCCTTGCGACCATTCCCTCCCGGTACTCTTGGCCGTCTTTGGTGGAGACGAGATCGAAGAGCAGTGTGTCGCTCGAAAAGCCCGTTCCGAGCGGGGCGTCCATGTTCTCGATGCGGACGTCACTGGGCGGTAGGGATAGCTTGGGCGCTAGCCACTTGATGATCTTCGCCGCGGTCTCGTCCAGATCCCTCTCGTCGTCTCCAAATCCCATGGTTCGCCTCGTCCGCGTTTGACTCGCTTCGGGACTCTGCCACTTACGTCATTCCGTCGCGGCGGTCGAGTCCTGCTGGCCGCGATCCACCCAGAAGATGCCCTCCGCCACACTGAACGAACCCTTGACCTTGCCGTGCGGGGCGACCCTCCCCAATCGCATTGCGAAGGCCGCGATGAGCGAGCATCTCGGCTCACCCAAGCAGTCACCGACGCGGGGGCTCACCCGGCTCTACGAGCGCTGGTCCGCGGGTGGGGCTGGCCTGTTGATCACGGGTAACGTCATGGTCGACCCGGCCCACCTCGAAGGAGCGCGCAACGTAGCGGTGAAGCCGGAGTCGAGCATCGATCGGTTTCGTGAATGGGCGGCTGCCGGAACGACCCATGGCAATCACCTTTGGATGCAGCTCAATCATCCCGGGCGGCAGACTCCGCGCCACATCAACCCGAGCCCCGGCGCGCCGTCGGCGGTGGAGCCGGTCAACCTGCTTCGGCGCGCCAAGGCGTTTGGCAATCCGCATGCGATGGACGAGGCGGAAATCGGTCGGGTGATCCAGAGCTTTGTCAGTGCGGCAGCATTTGCGAAGAGCGCAGGGTTCACCGGGGTTCAGGTGCATGGTGCGCACGGCTATCTCGTAAGCCAGTTCCTTTCCCCGCTGACCAATCGGCGCTCGGACCGATGGGGCGGGTCGCTCGAAAACCGCGCTCGCTTTGCACGCACCGTGCTCGGCGAAATCCGAAACGCGGTTGGTGACGACTTCCCGATTGGCATCAAGCTCAACTCCGCGGACTTTCAACGTGGCGGCTTCACCGAGGAGGAGTCGATGCGCGTGCTCGGCATGCTTCAGGAGGATGGCATCGATCTCGTCGAGATCTCCGGCGGCAGCTACGAGTCCCGGGTCATGCTCGACAAAGTGGAAAACCAGCGGGAGGCGTTCTTCCTCGAGTACGCCAAGACGGCTCGCGCGAAGGTGGACGTCCCGATGATGGTGACCGGAGGCTTCCGCGCGCGGTCGATCATGGAGGACGCGTTATCGAACGGCGCACTGGACGTGGTCGGCATGGCGCGACCGTTCACCAACAATCCGAGCATCGCCCAGGACTTGCTCGACGGTCGCACCGAGCGAGCGGCGGATCCTCCGGTGATGCCCGGCCTCGGCCGCTTGGGTGGCATGTCGGAAGCGATGATGAGCGTCGCCCAGATGGGGCTTCTTGCAAAGGGCAAGAGCCCCACGCTGCGCTTTGGAGGGCTGCGTGCCGTGTTCGGATCGCTCGCCGAAGAGGTCGGTAGTCTATTTCAGCCAAGGCCTCGTTGAGAAGGCCGCCTATTCGTGCTCGGGCGGGGTCCAGTCGTTGACTACCCGGAACAGACGCCCCGGCGACAGCACAAGGCGCAGGACCCGAAACATGCGGCTCTCGCCGATCCAGATCTCTTCTTGTTCACGCTCGATTCCGTGCAGGATGCGCCGCGCACACTCCTCCGAGCTCATCTTCTTCCACTTCTTTTCCGTGAGCATCGGCGTGTCGACCGTTGGCGGAAAAACTTCGATGACACGGATTTCGCCGCCGAGGTGATGGCGAAGGCAAAGCGTGTAGGCATGTAAGCCCGCCTTGCTGCTGCTGTAGATCGGCGTCTCCGCGAGCGGCCCCAGCCCGGCTGGCGAGCCGATGATCACGATCGTCGGGTCTGCCGCGGCACGTAGCCGGTCGAGCAACCTCTGTGTGAGCTCGATGGGGCCCGACAGATTGGCGTTGATGATCTGTTTGGCCTTTTCTAGATCGAGGCCGCCGGACAAGGACTGAAAGCCGAAAATTGCGGCGTTGCTGATCAGTGTATCGACCCGGTGCCCGTCACGCTCGATCGCGTCGAGCATCGACTGGATCTCATCCGAGCTCGTGAGGTCACAGCGGTAGGGGTGAATGTCGTTCGCGCCAGTCGCGGTTTCTTTGAGGGGTTCGAGTCGTCGACCACAGATGAGGACGGTATTGCCCCTGCCGGCGAGCTGCCGCGCTAGGGCGCGGCCGATGCCCGTACCGCCGCCCGTGAGCAGAAC
>JBGUEF010000044.1:0-15517 GCA_041821485.1 Deltaproteobacteria bacterium | reverse complement strand
CGACTCCCGGAGCGTACGAAGCGTGTAGCCGAGCTCCCGATGTGCTTTGTCGTGCGAAACCTCGTCGTTGGACACGCTCGCCCGGAGCATATCGGCCGTGATGAACGGCTCCTTCTTCGTCAAGGCGCTCCCGGCGAGTGCAAACGGGAGCAGGACCCAGCCGACCCACAGTGGTAGTGCGCGCGTGGGCACCTTGGCGCCGGTGAGCTCCGCGTAGAGCGATACCATCTGCATGACCGGAATGACGTCCCCGGTGAGGAAGTAGCGCTCGCCAACGCGGCCCTTCTCTGCAGCCGCGATCATGCCATCGGCAACATCGCGAACGTCCACGTAGTCGCTCAGCATCTCGAGCAACACGGGGATGCGACCGAAGTACAAGTCGATCAACACGGCGCCGATCATCGAAGGCTCGTAGTCATGGGGGCCGACCATCGACCCCGGATTCACGATCACTGCGTCGAGGCCGCGCTGGCAGGCATCGAGAACGATCGTTTCGCCAATCGCCTTCGAGCGGTGGTACTCGCACTTCTCCTTGAGCGCGAGTGGCTTGTCCTCGGTCAGCGGTTGATCGAGGGGTTCACGCACGAGCGCGTGATGGGAGCTAGTGTGCACCAGCCGCAGGCCGCGGGACAGACACGCATCGACGACGTTACGGGTCCCGTCGACGTTGATGGTGAACATCATCGGATCTTTTTTGGGGCGGAGGTCGATCTTGGCGGCAAGGTGATACACGACATCTACGCCGTCTGCGGCCCGGGCGACGTCCCCGGTGTCGAGTACGGACCCCGACATGAACTCGATGTCCAGGCCTGCGAGGGACTCCGGCAAAGTTCCAGGCTCCAACACGCGCACCTTCTGGCCGTCCTCGACGAGTCGTCGCACGAGAACGTTGCCAAGACGGCCGCCACCACCTGTGACCAGGGCTAACACGCGGCGCAGTGAAACACGGTTGGGTTAGGCCCTCAAGCCGGCGCGTTCTTGTCGAAGACCCGGCCGATCAGGTCCTTGGCTTCGGTTTGTATCGACGATAGGTGCTCGCGGCCCACGAAGCTTTCGGCGTAGATCTTGTACACGTCCTCGGTGCCTGAGGGACGGGCGGCAAACCAGCCGTTTTCCGTGGTGACCTTGAGCCCCCCGATGGGTGCGTCGTTGTCCGGCGCCTTGGTGAGCACCTGTAGGATCGGCTCGCCTGCGAGATCCGAGGCGTCGAGGTCTGAAGCGCTCATCCCCTTGAGCGCCGCTTTCTGTTCGGGGGTCGCAGGCGCGTCGATGCGCTCGTAGACCGGCGCACCAAACTGCCGGGTGAGGGTCTGGTAACACTCGCCAGGGTCCTGACCGGTCGTTGCGGTGATCTCTGCCGCTAGGAGATTCAAGAGGATGCCGTCCTTGTCGGTCGTCCAAACGCTCCCGTCCTTCCGAAGGAACGAAGCGCCCGCACTCTCCTCTCCGCCGAACCCAAGCGAGCCGTCGAGCAGGCCTTCGACGAACCACTTGAAGCCTACGGGCACCTCGGCGAGCCGGCGCCGGAGGTCTCTGGCCACGCGGTCGATCATCGCGCTGCTCACGAGTGTCTTGCCGATGGCAGCGCGCTCGTCCCAGCCGCGCTCGGTGAACAGGTAGCTGATCGCCACACTGAGGTAGTGATTCGGATTGAGAAGCCCCCAGCTGCCGGTTACGATGCCGTGCCGATCGAAATCCGTGTCGTTCGCAAACGCGATGTCGTATTGGTTGCGGAGATCAACCAGGCTGGCCATTGCGTAGGGAGAAGAGCAATCCATTCGGATCTTCCCGTCGCGATCGAGGGTCATGAACGAGAAGGTGGGGTCGACGACCTCATTGACGATGTCGAGCCGCAGCCCGTAGCGATCCGCGATGCGAGGCCAGTACTTGATGCCCGCTCCGCCCATCGGGTCGACGCCAATTCGGAGGCCCGCGTTCGCAATCGCCCGCATGTCGAGAACGGTGTCGAGCCCTTCGACGTAGGGCGTGATGAAGTCATGAATGTGGGTCGTGTCCGCGCGTACGGCAGCGTCGTACGGCATGCGCCGGACGCCTTTTAGGCCGGCGGCCAAAAGTTGATTTGCGCGCCGCTCGATCCACGAGGTGACTTCGGTGTCGGCGGGACCGCCATTCGGCGGGTTGTACTTGAAGCCGCCGTCTTCGGGAGGGTTGTGCGACGGCGTCACCACGATGCCGTCGGCATCACTCGCGTTGTTCCGGTTGTGCGCGAGAATGGCAAACGACACGGCCGGCGTCGGCGTGAAGTGCCCCTCCTGCGCGATGCAGGTCTCGACACCGTTCGCGGCAAGCACTTCGAGCGCGGTTCTCGCGGCCGGCTCAGAGAGCGCGTGCGTATCGACCCCCACATAGAGCGGCCCGTCGATCCCCTCGGCCACGCGGTAGTCACAGATCGCCTGCGTCGTCGCGAGGATGTGTTCCTCGTTGAACGTGAACCGAAACGAGGACCCCCGGTGGCCGGAAGTGCCAAAGCTCACGCGGTGGCTCGGCTCCTCAGGATCGGGCTTATCGTCGTAGTACGCGGCGATGAGCTTGGCGACGTCGACCAGGACGTTCGAAGGAGCAGGTTGACCAGCGAGCGGATGCACGTTCATCGCGGGATCTGTAGCAGCCAGGCGCGGGAGAGCTAGTTCCCTGCGCCCATCATCTGCTCGGTCAGGTAGCGCTCCCGGCCGACCATCTCGACCAGGTGGAGCTGCGCTTCGAGCCAGTCGATGCCCTCTTCCTCCTGCTGGAGGATCATCTCGAGGAGCTCGCGGGTGCCGTTGTCACCCTTGTCGCGACACAGGGTGATTCCAGCGTTCAGCCGCTTGACGGCATCGTACTCGACCTGGAGGTCCAGTCGGTGTTGCTCAATCGCGTCTTCGCCAACCTTGACGGGGAAGTAGCGCTGCATGTTGGGCACACCTTCGAGGAAGAGAATGCGCGAGATGATGATGTCGGCATGCTTCATCTCCTCAAGCGACTCCTCACGCTTCTTCGCGGCAAGCTTCTGGAAACCCCAGTCGTCACACATTTTCGAGTGGATGAAATACTGGTTGATGGCGGTGAGCTCGGAGGTGAGGACCTCGTTGAGCACGTTGATGACTTCGTCGTTGCCCTTCATGAATCTTCCTTCGTGCGAGCATAGAGACCGCCGATGCACGTCGCAATGCAGCAACTGTGAAGTTGAAAGGCGTTATCAGGTGCGAGGTCAGCCCTGAGCGCCGGTCGCTTCGCCTGGGTTCGACGCGTCGCGGTGCAGGTCGATCAACCTGTCGATCACAGGCTCGCAACCGCCGCAGGTGCTGCCGGCCCCGCAGGCTTCTCGAACCTCGTGCCGACTGCGAGCGCCATCATTGACACATCGGCGAATCGTGTGGTCGTTGACTGCATGGCAGTGGCAAACGAGCATGCACTCTTTATAGCTGCTGGAAGTTGCAAATCAAATTCAATAAACGACCGCCAGAAAAACCCAATGAATTCAAGGCCCAGCCCTATTCCGCAGCGTCTGAAGCGGTGGCCGAAGGCTCCGGATGGTGTGCATGCCCGCCTTCTGCCTGCTCAGGCTCAAGGGGCGAGAGCCCCGCATCGCGGAGCAGCGCCAGGTCCGAATCATGGTCCGGGTTTCCGGTCGTGAGGAGCTTGTCGCCAAAGAAGACGCTGTTCGCGCCCGCCATGAAGCAAAGCAGCTGAGCTTCGCGGCTGAGTGAGGCGCGCCCCGCCGAAAGCCGCACCCTCGCACCGGGCATCAGGATGCGCGCAGTGGCACACATGCGAACGAGCTCGAGCGAGTCGACAGGCTTCTGATCATCGAGGGGTGTGCCGGGCACCGCCACCAATGCGTTGACGGGCACGCTCTCGGGCTGCGGCGAAAGGTTGGCGAGCGTGACGAGCATGCCCACGCGATCGTCGATGCTCTCCCCCATCCCGATGATGCCCCCAGCGCACACGGAAATGCCCGCATTCGCGACACGCGCGATGGTGTCGAGGCGATCTTGGTACGTGCGGGTCGTGATGATTTCCCCGTAGTACTCCTCGGAGGTGTCGAGATTGTGGTTGTACGCGGTGAGCCCCGCATCCTTGAGCTCCTGGGTTTGCTCATCGTCGAGCATCCCGAGCGTTGCGCAGGCCTCGAGCCCGAGCGCGCGAACTCCGCTCACCATCTCCAGCACTTGCTTGAACTGCCGGCTCCCCTTCTTCGGGCTCCGCCACGCCGCGCCCATGCAAAACCGGCTCGCACCGGCTTCTTTCGCTTCTTGAGCCTTGGCGAGCACGTCATCGACATCCATCAGACGCTCGGCTTCGACGCCGGTGTCGTACTTGGAGCTCTGCGGGCAGTAGGAACAGTCTTCCTGGCAAGCGCCGGTCTTGATCGACAACAGCGAGCAAAGCTGAACCGCATCGCGCGGCTGCGTGGCGCGATGCACTTCCTGAGCCCGAAACAAGAGGTCGGTCAGGGGCAGGTCATGAAGCGCACGGGCCTCTTCCCGGGTCCAGTCGTTGCGGACTTCGATCATCTCGACGGTCTTAGCAGAGTGCCTTGAATACGCTAGATTGCCCGCGTAGGGTCCGGGAACCTTGACCGAGGGCATCGATTCATCCGTAGCTTCCATGGCCACGGTCACACGCATAGAAGACGAAGCTTCGCCCTCATTCGCAGTGGTGCCTCCGCTCGCGTGGATGGCCGGTGGCGCCGCCCTCGCAGACCTCGTCATCAATCGAATCCTGGTTCCGTTGGGGCGCGACACCTGGTCGCACGATGCCTTCGCTGGACTCGACACCTGGGGTGCCTTCGCGCGCAACTTGAGCGCGGTCAGTGCGCTGGTCGCGGTGTCGTTTTGCCTCGCGTCGCTCTCATCTCGAAAGAGCGGTCTTCCGATCTCGGCGCGCGCCGGGATCGCGAGCTTCGGCTGGGTCCTGGTTCCGATCGTCACGCTGATGACGTTCTTGCCCCGCGGAATGACCCGCGTAGAGCTCGTCCTCGCCGTGGCTGGGCTCGCGCACGCGCTGATCCTGCTACTTATCCTCGCCGGCATTCATTGGCGCTCCACCCGCGCCGCCTCTGCGGCACTGGTGCTGACCCTAGTCGCGTCCTTCAGCGGCATCGTGTCGATGATCGTGAACCTAGTCGGGGGACGCACCTACTGGGAGCACGCCGACCGGCTCGCGAACGCGTTCCGATGGTCGGGCGAGCTCGCGTATCTCGGGGTCCCATTCGCGGTCGGTCTGGCCGTCGCGATTCCTTGGAAAGAGGCGCGCGGCAAGGCAGCGCTCGTCCTGTCAGCACTGGCAGCCGGCCTGGTCACGATCGGAATGGCTCTCTGGAGCCACGTCGCCGGACCCGATCTACCGGACCTCTTATACGGCGCCACGCGACTCGACTTCCTGCCAGACGACGACTTCATTCTCTACGCCATCCCACTCGGCATCGGCTGGGCCGTCACCGTCGCAGCCATGCTCTCGAAAGACTCCGTGGACCGACAAATGGGCGCAGCCCTCTTGCTACTGCTCAGCGCCGGGTATGCCCCTCGGTCGCCGAGCACGCTGATCCTCACAGTCCTGGGCGTCGCCCTACTCTCGCGAGCAGGCATCGCCTTGTCGCAGCGCCGGCGCGAACGCTGACCCTGACCCTGACCCTGACCCTGACCCTGACCCTGACCCTGACCCTGACCCTGACCCTGACCCTGACCCTGTCGCTGTCGCTGTCGCTGTCGCTGTCGCTGCCGCTGCCGCTGCCGCTGCCGCTGCCGCTGCCAGGCCCTACCCCAGCTTCGCGACGGCTTCGCCGATCCGGCTCAGCCCCTCGCGGATCATCTCGTTCGACGCGGCATACGATACGCGCAGGAACCCCGGGGTCCCAAACGCAGTCCCGGGCACCATGGCGCAGCGCGCTTCCTCCAGCAGATAACCCGCAACATCGATATCGGTTTCGAGCGTCTTGCCGCCACCTTGCTTGCCGATCAGCGCCGTCACGTTTGCAAATGCGTAGAAGGCACCCTCGGGCATCCCGCAGCTGATCCCGTCGATGGCGTTGAGCCCCTCGACGATGATGCTTCGACGGGCCTCGAATGCTTGGCGCATCTCTTCCATCGGCTCCCAGGGGCCGCGGAGTGCTGCAACGGCCGCGAGCTGGGCGACAGAGCTCGGGTTGGTGGTCGACTGGCTCTGAATCTTCTCGCAGGCCTTCGAGACGTACTCGGGCGCGAGCATCCAACCGATGCGCCAGCCGGTCATCGCAAACGTCTTGCTGACGCCGTCGACGATGATGATTCGATCCTTGAGCTCGGGTGCGACCTCGACGATCGATTTCTGATCGAAGCCGCCGTACACCAGCTGCCCGTAGATCTCGTCGACGATGATCCAGAAGCTGTGCTCGGCCGCCACGTCGGCGAGCGCACGAAGCTGCTCTCCAGTGTACGCCGCACCGGTCGGGTTCGAGGGCGAGCACAGGATGAGCGCTTTCGTCTTCGGCGTGATCGCAGCGCGCAAGGCCTCCGGCGTCATGCGGAAGCCCGATTCCTCGGTGGTCTCCACGATGATCGGGTTCGCGCCGGCGAGGCGAACCTGCTCCGGGTAGCTCACCCAGTACGGTGCCGGGATCAGAATCTCGTCGCCTTCGTCGTACAACGCCAACGCGAGGTTGAAGAGCGTGTGCTTCGCTCCCACCGACACGACGACCTCCGACGGCTTGTAGGTGACGCCCGGGCGCCGCTTCGCGGAAGCATCGCAGATCGCCTCACGCAGCTCGATGGTTCCGCCCACGGCGGTGTACCGGGTCGCCCCCGAATCGATCGCCTTCTTGGCGCCCTCGCGAATGTGAGCGGGCGTATCGAAATCTGGCTCACCGACACTGAAGGACAGCACATCGATGCCTTGTGCTTTGAGCTCACGCGCTCGCTGGGCAACGGCAACGGTGGCGGAAGGCTTGACGGCGCTAAGCCGCTGCGCGACGGGGATCTTCTCACTCATGCCGCGGGCTTAACACCGAAGCGCGGAGCTATCAATGCTTGGTGGGCATGGCGGCTGCCAAAGCCCGTAGATCCCGCTCGAGGTCGGCGATCCCGTCGTTGTTCGCCCGGTAGTAGCCCCGCACCTGGGCCTTGTCGTCGACGAGCACAAAGGAGTTCGAGTGCATGATGTCGTCGGCGCCCGCCGCTTTGCTGTCTTCATCCCCGAGCCCGACCCGGAAGCCATCGACCACGACGTGCCGAATCGCCTCCTCCTCGCCAGTCACGAAGCGCCAGTTGCTCTCATCCAGCTCGTTCTTGGTCATGTAGGCCTTGATGACCTCAGGTGTGTCGTTTCGGGGATCGACACTGACGGAAACGAGGTGAGCGCTCGGAACGTCCGCAAGCCGGGACTGGAGCCCCTTCATGTGGGCCGTGATCCTCGGGCAGGTGGAACGGCAGTGGGTGAAGACGAAGGCCGACACCGAGAGGTTTCCCTCCATCGACTCGCGAACGAACGCTTTCTCGTCCTGGTCGACGAGTGAGAACTCGGGAAGTTGGCCGAGCACCGGAACATCCTCCGCACTCTTCTTGGTGCAGCCCCCGCTCAAAGCGGGCAGGCCGAGCAGACCGACCAGGCTCACGAGCAAGAGACCGGGGTTCTTAGAGGGCATCGATGATGAGGGCCGCGAACAAGGCGGTGAGGTAAATGAGGGAGGCCACGAAGAACTTCTTGGCCCAGACCTTCGAGTCTTCCGCCTTGAAGCCACGGAGCGCCATCCAGAAGAAGTAGCCGCCGAGGATCACCGCGGCCGTGAGGTAGATCGGGCCAGCCAGCCCGTACGGCACGAGAAGGAGTGAAACGGCCCAGAGCGCCCCCGCGTAGACCGCCGACTGCACTTTGGCAGCGCGCATCCCGCGAACCGACGGCAAGACCTTGAGGCCGGCCCGCTCGTATTCCTCCTGCCGGAAGATCGAAATCGCGATGAAGTGGGGGATCTGCCAGAAAAACAGGATCCCGAATAGGACCAGGCCGGGTGCCTCGATGCGCCCGGTCACGGCTGTCCAACCCATGAGCGGCGGCAAGGCGCCTGGAAGCGCGCCCACGAAGAGCGCCGCGGGGGTGTACTGCTTCATCGGCGTGTAGATCGCGACGTAGCTGGCCAACGCGATGAAACCGAGCAGCCCGGTGACGGGATTGACGGCCAGGGTGAGCGTCGGGACGGCAAAGAGGCCCATGAGGACGCCGAGGGTCAGCGCCCAGGAGGGCTCGAGCCGGCGATCCGGAAGCGGACGATTCGCCGTGCGAGCCATCAGCCGATCGCTATCCCGTTCGAGATAGCAGTTCAGGGTGTTGGCGGCGCCGACGACCATCCCGGTCGTGAGAAGCATGACCGCCATCGAACCGACATCGAGCGAGCCTGGCGCGAGCCACATTCCACCGGCAGCCGTCACGAGGACCATCAGCGTGATCCGCGGCTTGGTGAGCGCGATGAGGTCGCGCACGGTCAGCATCATCGTGGCTGGGCGAATCGCTACGGTCATGGTGGTCTCTGGCTGGAAGCGGGCGCGCACTCTGACGCTCCGGCCCAAAACGGTCAAGCTCTCCGAGACGCGGCCTAGGGCCAGCAGTGGAAGGGGTCAAGAACCGGGGCCAAAGGCCGCCAGGAGCGCAATTACGCCGGCCACGGCGAGGACAACGCCCACCGTCAGCATGATCCAGGGGGTTTTCGCTTTCCCCGGGCCGCGAAGGGGTTCGATGAGTGGCTCGGGCACCGGCACCGGCGCCGCTGGAATCGGCGTGGGCAAGGTGATCGGACCGCCCTCACCGGCCTCGGCTTGCAGGACGCTCTCGAGCGCTGCCGCGAAGTCGGCTGCCGAGGCGTATCGCTCCTCCGGCTTCTTGGCCAACGCGGCCATCACCACCTCTTGGAGACCCGGCGGGAACGTTGCACCCGGAAGGCGCTCCGCCAACGGGATGGGCGTCGCGCTCACGTGCAGCTGGATGAATTCGATCGGCTGCTTCGCATCGAAAGGGAGCTTCCCGGTCAGCAACTCGTAGAGAATCACGCCGAGTGAGTAGATGTCCGAGCGTGCGTCGAGCGTTTTCCCGTGGGCTTGCTCGGGGCTCATGAACTCGGGCGTGCCGAAGACCATGCCCTGCTGGGTGAGCACCATCGACCCGGGTCGCATTTGCCGCTCGGTGACCTTGGCAAGACCAAAGTCCAGCACCTTGGGGAAGTCCCGGATGCCGCCCTGGGTGGTCACGAAGACATTCTCAGGTTTGAGATCGCGATGCACGATGCCGGCCTGGTGCGCTTCTTCGAGGGCGCTGCACACCTGAATCATGATGCGCATCGCGCGTTTGGGTTCCATGGCGCCTTCCGCTCGAACGAGTTGAGCGAGGTTCTGGCCGACGAGATGCTCCATCACGAAGTAGCAGGCGCCGTCGTCGAGCTGTCCATAGAGGAACACGCGCGCGGTGTTCGGATGCGAGAGCTGACTCATCGCACGCGCCTCGCGTCGGAAGCGAGACACCAGGTCGCTCCGAGAGAGATAACGCGAGTGGAGGATCTTGATCGCCACATAGCGATTCATGTCCGGCTGCTCGGCCTTGTAGACCGCCCCCATCCCGCCTTTGCCGATCTTCTCGACGATGCGGAACTGCCCGGCCACCTCCTTGTCGAGATACGGATCGCTCACGCAAGCAGACTAGCATCCGAGGTGGGAGGCGGTGAGGAAAGTGCGAGAAGGACGAGGGTAATCCAGGTCGCATCGGCGATGAGGAGGTGAACGAGCTGCGTCCACACGGGTGCGAGCAGCGCCACGTTCAGCAGCCCCACTGCTATTTGGATCAGCACCAGCCCGCCTAGGGTGAAGGTCAGCATCCGGACGCCAGGGTCCCGTGTACGTCGGAGAAAAACCGTGGCGAGCCAGATGAGATAGCCGGACGCGAGCACCGCAATCACCGGATGCCACACCCGAAGACGCAGAAATAGATGTGACGTCGGGGAAAGATCCTCTCGCAGCCCCTCGGCCAGGCTGGACGCCGGGAAGAGCGTGTCGCCAAGCGCAGCCACGGCGCCGCTAACGCCAACGAACAAGACCACGGTTGCCGCTCCGCCGAGCAACCACCGGGATTGCCTGTCGCGAGGGAACCGAACGCCGTCTGATTGCCAGGCGCTAAAGGCCATCCAAGTGAGAGCCGCCAACAACATGAACGTATTGATGAGGTGCGCGGACATCCAGGCCGCACGCGCGGTCGAAGGATTGTCGGCCACCATGCGAAAGAGCACGAGGCCCGCGCCGACCAAAGCCTCGGTCGTCATGAAGAACAGGCTCCACCCTGCTGCAGAGCGAGTCGCATGGCCGCGCTCAAACACGCGGCCTGCCACGACCCACATGAGCAGCGTCCCAATCCAGCAGAGGCCCGAGGTCACCCGGTGCGTGAGCTCCACGATCGTCTTGATCGAGGGCTCGACCGGAAGGGCGACTCCATTGCACAGGGGCCAGTGGTCGCCACAGCCGTCACCAGAAAGGCTGGCCCGCACGTACGCGCCCCAAAGCACGACCGCTACGGTGTAGACGAGAAGCGAAGACGCCGCGACAGCGAACCGATTGGAGAACCGCACCGCGGAACGATGGAGTCGAAGTTAACTCTCGTCAACGATCGCGAAGCGCAGCGCGTGCTTCTCGCCTCCGCGCTGATAGTCGACCACTAGATTCGACGCGGTTCGAAGGGTTTCCCAGACCGCCACTGCCTGTTCGGGACGCTCGATGGGTTTACCGTTGATGCGCGTCACAGTGTCCCCGGCGCGAAGGTCGAGCGACGCAAAGGCCGGCTCGCCCGGAAACAGGCTCACGATGCGAAAGCCCACGAAGCTACCCTTGTGGAAAGCAGGCTCGGTTTTGACGTTCTGAAGGAATCGGCCAAGGCCACCATCGAGGACGGGCAGGAGCTCATCGCGTGAAATGGCGCCCGTCGTCACCCGCGGATAGGTCTGCTCCAGGCTGCTCTCGGGCTTCGACTCCTCGGCGGGCGCGGCACCTTCCATGGGCGCGTTCTCTTCCTCCCACTGCTCTCTGCGCTTCCTCTCTTTGCGCGACGGCTTTTTGTCTGCGGCTTCCCAGCTCTCCTCGCCTGCCGAGCTCTCCCAGGTGGAGTCTCCCATCATGTCGTCCCGGAGCTTGCTCTTCTCGCACCCGATCACGCTTGCGATCATGAGGGCGGCCAACGACACGGTCAGATAACGGCTCATACAGACTCTCCCCGGAGTGCCATGACCTCGGACCAAATCGCCGCGGTCACCCCTTCGACGCCACAGTTGGCATCGATATGTCGAATTGTATCATCTGGGAAAAGTACGTCGATTTTCGCGTAGAACTTTGCCAACTCGACCTGCATTTCGTCGACTTCGTACAGCTCCGGGCCACCGGATCGCGTGCCTCGGCGGCTCGCCGCCACTTCGGGGTCGACGTCGAGCACCAGCGTCAGATCGGGGCGCCTCGCGTGCCGGTTGAGCTCGCGTACCCAGGTGGAGATGTCGCCGCGGCCACCACCGCTCACCGTCTGGTAGGCCACGGAGGAGTGATCGTAACGGTCGCAGATGACCGTGACGCCGTCGGTGAGGTTGGGAATCACGTCCGCTTCCAGATGATCGAGGCGGTCGGATGCGAACAGCGTGGCCATCGTGGCCCAACCAGGCGGGCTTGCGCCGTCGCGGCCGGGGACCACCACCCTGCCCGTGAGGATCTGACGAATCAAGACGCCGATCGGCCCATCGCTCGGTTCACGCGTAGTGTGGGCGCGCTGCCCATTTGCGACGAGGCGCTCCGCGAGGATCGCGCACTGGGTCGTCGTACCGGATCCGTCGATGCCTTCGATCACGATGAAGTGACCTTGGTTCACGACTCCTCCTTCGCACCGCCAAACTTGAAGGTCGCCCCGAACTGCCCATAGACCAGAGAGTCGTCGTGACCTCCGCCGAAGATGTCTCCGAGGACGCGACGGCGGTCCCCGGCAACGATGCCTTCTACTTCAATCCACACGTTCCACTTCCGCGTCACTACGATCTCCAGCGAGCCGCCTAGCCGGGCGCGCACCACATTCTGACGGGAGCTTGTCTCAAAGACGCGGCTGTTGCGACCTTCGAAATCCCAGCGGTCGCTGTTGAAGTCGCCGGCGATCCAGATCGAGAACGCCCCACGGGGTGGAAAGTGCAGGCTGAAGATCGCATCGAGCGTAATGAAGAAGTTGTTCGTCGGGTGGCTCAGGCCGCGGTCGTCGCGCTGCGCAGGCCCCACGCCGCCGCCGATCTGGAGGTCTCCACCCAGCGAGAAATTGCGAGACACGCGCCAGCCGGCCTTCGTGCTCACGGCGAAGTCGGTCAGGCGCCCAAACGTAGCGACGTAGATGCCGACGTCGAGGAACTTCGTGAGCCCAGCGCGCAGGCCGAGCGACGCCAACCAGGGCCAACCCGTCGAAAAGTCGAGGGTGGCCACGCCGACGGGGTTGGGGGCACCCGCGTGTGTCACGGTATTGCGTAGCGGGTCGTTGCGCTCTGCTTCTTTGTCTCGCTTCTTCTGGTCGACCGGTACGACGGTGGTGCTCATGATGACCTGAATCAAGCGGACGCGGGACGACTTCTGCAGTTGGATCTGCTCGACGTGGTTCTCGTAGTTCTGGGCCCTCACCTCCAGCTGATGAACGCCTGCGGGCAAATCGCCTTCCCAGGGTACGGGGCCACGCGCCTCTCCGTCGACGAAGAGCTGTGCGCCTGAGACGTTGGCCTCGACTCGAACGGGCACGCCAAGCGCGTTGAGCTCGGCGTAGATGTCGCAGTTGCGGCTCGGCCCAACCGAGCAGGTCCGGCGCACCTCGCGGAAGCCCGGTGCACGCACGACGACCGAGTGTGTTCCAAACTCGGCGGGCTCGATCGTGATCGGTGGGTTGCCGTAGTCCTCGCCATCGATCGTCACAGTGGCGTCGGGAACCGTAGCGCGAACCAAGATGCGCGCGATGTCCGTACTCGCGGTCGTAAACCTCACCGAGACGACACGCTCGCGCCCGGCGATGACCGTGACTGCTTGCTCGACGCTCTCGTATCCGATTGCCCGCGCCATGACGCTGTGCTCGCCTGGCGTCAGTCCGCCCTTGGCCGCGGGCGCTACACCGATGTCGGCGCCATCCAGGCTGATGATGGCGCCGGGCACGTTTGCGATGACCCGAAGACTGCCTAGATCGGGCGAGACGCGAATGGTCGCCTCGACCGTCGCCCGCTCGTTTGCCTTGATCAGCACGACCTTCGAGAACGGCTGATAGCCCTCGCCTGGGCTCTGGATCTCGACCACATGCTCGCCCTCGGTCAGACCGTCGACGACCAGCGGGGTGCCACCGCGTCGCTGTCCGTCGATGAAGACTGGCAGCCCGGTCACGTCCGCCGTGATCAGGAGGGAGCCGGTCTTGGCCTCTTGAGGCTGCAACGCGACCGGGATGGTCATGACCTGGCCGCCCACCAGGTCCACCCATTTCGAGAAGGTCGCAAACCCGCGCTTACCAACCTGCAACAAATGCCGGCCGGGGGTGAGGGTCTTGCGCAGAGGCACGTTGCCAGACGGTTCGCCATCGATGCGAATCGCGGCGCCAGCACTGGCATCGTCGCTCGCCGTGATCACGATGACGGCCGGGGACGCTTCCTGCGCAAACGCCACCGAGGAGACAGCGAGCAAGCCAAGCACCAATGCAATCCGCACGAACCCCTCAACGCCAAGCAACCCTTGCATAATCCCTCGGACGCACCGAAATGGGGCCGATTCACTCACGGTCCCAGCGCCTCGCTCGTGTTTACCCCTAGCCCCTGGGTCGGCCTAATAAATGACTGGCTGCGTCTCCGGTGAGGCGAGAATTTTCGAACGAGGTCGCGTCTACGGTGCGACGAACAGAGCCTCGAACGGATCGAGCGCTTCCGGACTCGGGGTCTCTGGGGCCCCGAGAGGCGGCAACACTCGAGCGGCCGGCGGGGGGTCTCCTGCTTGGCGGAAGCGGAAATCGTCGAGCTCGGCCAAGCCGTACGACAGTGCCTCGGGACCGATGCGCTCGCGCTTGGCCATGTGCTCGAGCAAGCGGCGCATCCGGTTCTTCATCGAGCGAGTCAGGGCGCCACGTTCGTACGAAACATGGTAGTTCTTGGGCGAAGGCAGAATGCATGCGAGGAAGGCGGCCTCGGCCGGGCTCAACTCGATGGGCTCGCGGCCGAAATAGTAGGCGGCCGCGTGCATGAGCCCGTAAACACTGGGGCCGTACTCGATCACATTGAGGTACAGCTCGAGGATCTCGTCTTTGTTGAGGGCGTTCTCCAGCCACCAGGTGAGAATGACCTCCTGGACTTTGCGAGCGATGGTCTTCTCACGCCGTAGATAGAGGTTCTTGGCGAGCTGCATGGAGATGGTGCTGGCCCCAACGACGTATCGACCCTCCTCGAGGTTGCGCACCAGTGCATCGCGAATCGCCCAGGGCGCGAAGCCGCCGTGATCGTAGAAGCCTCCGTCTTCGTGGCTGATGACCGCTGCGGGGACGAACGGGCTGATATCCGCGAACGCGACCCAGTACGCGGTGCCAGGACCGGTACGCATCTCGAAGACCGTTTCGTCAGGTTCGACCGCGCGGTGCCGGAACGGTTCCTGGAATTGCTCGACACGTACCCACTTGGGCGTGGTTTCGAATTGGCAGAGATTGCGAACGCGAATCGAGAGCTCGGTCGCTTCGAGCTCGCGCGAGTCGAGGGAAATGTGGGTCAAGGCGCTCCAGTTGCCCGACCACTCGAACCGGGCGAGTGATCCGAGGACATCCTCCGGGATCGCCCCAACGACGTCGTTGCAACGAGTAGGCGGAAGCTTCGCCGTGAGGTCGACGCGATAGTGCTCGCTGGTCCGCTCGAGCTCGCCTTCGATGAGCACCTGGGTCTTGCCCATGCGAATCTGGCCGCGCTCGATTTGAAGCAGGCGGTCGTCGGGATGCCAGACGCCCTTCCCCCCAACGTCGATGTTGATGTTTTCGACGGGCTCGGGCGCGATGCGTTCGGAGGCCAAAGCGAGCTTGCGCAAGCGCAGGTTGCCTTCGATGCCGACCTGGTCGGAAGAGCTCGCCGCGAGCTCGAGCTCGGCGCTCAGCGTGCCCACCTCGGCGTCGTAAAGCGGGAGCTGCGGCGCGAATGGCGCGATGAGCGCAAGCGAGATTCGACGGAGCCGGATGCTCCCCTCAGCCCGCGCTTCGCTGGGCATGAGGCTGAGGTCAACCTTCAAGGTTCCCTTGTTCGAGGTCTGGCCACCGACGGTCACTCGGTACCAGCCGTTGTCTCCTCCGTTCACCGCCAACTCGAAATCCTGAATGCGTTCGACATGCCCTTGGGAGGTTCGGCTTTCAATCTGCACACCGGAGACGGCAACGCGGACGTCGGGCGTCAGGCGATCGAAGAGCACTGCGTCGGGGACGGGGACGGGGACATTGCCAGCGTCAGTGCCAGCGTCAGTGCCAGTGTCAGTGTCAGTGCCAGTGTCAGTGCCAGCGTCAG
>JBGUEF010000043.1:0-15536 GCA_041821485.1 Deltaproteobacteria bacterium | reverse complement strand
CATTTCGGAATTGACCTGGAACGCGAGCCCCGGTTGCTCACTTAGTGTGCGGATCTTTTCGCCCGTGGTCGGCTTACCTCCTCGCTCCCTTCGGGGGCGCTCGACCGCAAACAAAAATCTCTCGCACACTTCGTTTTAGTCGGCGAAGGGGTCGCTGTATGCGGGGTTGGTCAAGAGGTCTTCGTCGGTGAGCGCACGAAGAAACGCGATCAGGTCCTGCTTCTCTTGCTCGGTCATCGCGAACCCGTTCAAGAGCGCGCTCTTGTTTGGGTTGTCGCGCCCGTCGCCGGCGTTCGGACCGCTTTCGATCAATCGTCCGCCGCGCGCATAGTGATCGAGAACCTCTTCGAGGGTCTCGATCGACCCGTCGTGCATGTAGGGTGCCGTGATGGCGACGTTCCGAAGGCTCGGCGGCTTGAAGCGACCTTTGTCGAGCGGATCGCCCGTCATGTCGTAGATCCCCTCGTTGCCTGCTGGGTAGCTGCCGTCGTCGTCGAGGTTGTAGAGCCCATTGTTCATGAAGAACTTCTGGTTAAAGACCTGCCCAGCGTCGTCGGAGGACTGGGAAAACAAGAAGCCGCCGTGGCAATGAAAGCACTCGAAGGCGTCTTCGACGCCGGCGGCGTTGGTGCCTCCGAAGAACAGCGCCATGCCCCGCTGCTCGGATTCGTTGAGCGCCGTGGTGTCGCGCTGCTGCCATCGATCGACGGGTGACTTGAAGCTCGTTACCTGCCGTTGGAACGCGGCAAGCGCCTTCGTGATGCTATCGAGCATGATCGGATCGGCTTCAAGGGGGAACGCCGCCGCAAACATGTCGGGATAGCGCTCGTCGGCCCGCATGCGATTCAGGAGCTCGTCTTCCATGTTGGCCATGCCGAGCTCGACGGGATCCTCGCCGAACATGGGGACGAGGGCCTGCCTCTCCAGCAGAGTCACGGCTTCGTTGGCCCACGTCAGCGACGCGGCATAGCCTGCGTTCGCGATGCTCATCGAGCTTCGCGGGTGAATCTGGCCGGTGGACCCTTCAGCCTGTGCAAGCCCGTCGGTGAACGCGAGCTCCTGAAGATGGCAGCTTCCGCAACTTTGCGTCTGATTGGCGGACAGCCTCTTGTCGTAGAACAGAAAGCGCCCGAGCTCGACCTTCTCGGCCGTCATCGGGTTGTCCTCCGGGACACGGGGCTCGGGCACCGTGTCCGGGAGGTCCCAGACCCATGCCCCGGACGCGGATACGGTGTCGCTGTCACCGCATCCGGCGCCTAGGATCAAAGGCAATAAGATAAGGATTGGATTCAAGTGTCGCATTGGGAGTTGTGATTAGGGTTCATCTCTCGGCCGAGGAGGTTTCACTCGATCGAGAAAAATTGTTGCGCGCTCGCCTCCGAGCCATCGAAGGGCAGTCCGAGGTTGTCGAAAAGAGGCGCGCAGTCGCCGTCCGTGGGGCCGGCCATGCAGCCCACAGGCGTCATCTCTTGATTGACGTCCAGCTCGGCACCCTCGACTAGCGCTGCGAAGTCGGCAACCACGGTGTCGTTTGCGGGATCGAAGGCTTCAAGCTCCACGTCGACGCGGTTTGGGGTAGCGCACATCGTCGTGCCTCCTGCAACGGGATCTCCGTCGCAACCCGTGCTTCCCAGGTGCATGCGCCAGTCGCTCATGCTGAACGTTCCCGAGTCGATACGGAGGAACTTGTAGCCACCTTGCCAGTTCCAGGCCATCGCGGTCAGGTTCAAGGGAGGCTCTGCGGTGGCAGGGTTGTTGTGGTTCAGCTCGAACGGCACCCCCATCACGAAGCGCACGCCGTCGTAGGTCCCCGCCGGCACGGTGCCGGTGACGACCGAGTTCATCGGCTCGTTACCCAGATCGGTGCAGCCGTCCTCGAAGTCGAGGAGCGCCACGTTGGTGGTCTGCCAGTCATTTCCGTTCGTATCGAGCTCCACCGCGACGTATTCGCCATCGGCATTCTTCAGCTCCACATCTTGCACGTAGAAGCGGAAGTCGCCGAGCTGGAGCGAGGTAGCGTTAGCGCCAAGGTTCTCGTACGTATCGCCGCAGACGAAATCGGCCGTGCCGACCTTCGCCGCGAACTCGATCGTGACCGCCTGGCTGCTCGAGTCGCTGTCGCCGCAACCAAAGCTACCCAAGGTAAGAGCCCCCACAAGAATTAGTACTCTGTTCATCTCTCATTTCTCCGCGGTGGTCAGAGGTCCGCTTCCGCTTCCGGAAGGACTGCCTCTAGCGACGACCGGACGTTTTCGGCTATTTGTCCCTGCACCGCGTCTGGCGACTGCGATGCAAAATCGATGCCATCGAACCACTTCGTATGGTCGATTTGGATGGAGACGCTTTCGAGCACCGGGCTGTCGAAGACCAACGGCTGCTCGAACAGCATTTCGTATTGGAGGACCTCCCAGATGCGGGCGAGCAGAGGGGTCTCGTCGCCGGTCGACTCGTCCTCGACCTGTCCCGCAACGAGGACGCTGTGCTGCATCATGTCGAGGTTTTCGTCGGTCAATCCCGCCGCATCCTCATCCGCAGGCATTCCAAGGACACGGATGCCGCAGTAGTGTCCGGGCGGTGGCTTCATCGTTCCCGCGAACTGTGGCGTGCCTGCGCTCTCCATCAGATCGATGATCAGTGGGACACCCAGGCTGGTCGGCGTATCGAGGACGTGGGCCCGCGCCCGTGCTGGCGCGAAAAGCTCGCGCAGATCCATGACAAAACTGTCACACCGGATCAGCTCGACTTTCCCGACGACGATCAACGCTCGATCCAATGCGACGCGGTATCCCATGTCGGTTCGGATCTGCGCCGGCGTCGCTTCGGGCTGGTATGCGACGTCGACCTCGATGCCATCGGTCACCCGCATGCAGTGCGGAAGCGACGCGAGGCTGAGCAACGCGATCGCGATGAGCAGCCTAGATTTCATAGACCAGCCCTGCTGTGAACGCGAAGCCTTCTTCGTGGGTGCCGTCGAGGCGCTGGATGATCGGAAGGGCAGCGGTCGCGTGCACCATGACCTTTTCGTGGGGAAGCCCAACGAGGCCGAGCGTGCCGTAGGTGATGTGCCCACCGGTGTTGGGATCGCGAACGCCACCGATATATCCCGGGCCATCGATTCGGAACTCGGCGCCGACTTGGAAGGCGAGGAAGCTCCAGGGCTGAAACTGGCCGAGTACCGTCTGCCGAAAGCTGTTACTCGCGCGCGTATCCGCGATGCCTGTGGTCGGGAAAATTGCAACCGAGGAGACGTATACGGACCAAGGGTCCGAGAACATGGTGTAGGAGGCTCCCACGATAGGGTCCCAGGAGCCCGTTCCAGCCTGGAACTCGAGCGGCAATGGCACGCCGTTCGGGCCGTATTCGATCGAGCTCGTGGGGAACTCGAGACCGCCGATCAGGCTGACCAGATGCCGAGGCGCAAACTTGCGGTCGCGCCAAATGACCCCGCGCACCCGGAGGTCCAAGTCACCCGGCGCCCAAATGTTCGCCTCCGCGAGATTCACCTCGGTGATCAGCCGGTGAACCAAGGGCATCATCAGCGAGAGGCTGACGCGATCGGTGGGCGAGTACGCGCCGGCCAGCTCCATGCGCTGCTCGGAGAGCGTTAGCTTGTCGACTTCATTGGCGCCGATGCTGTCGCTGCGGTGACGCAGGGTCGCGGACGTGCGAACTCGGTTGGCTTTGGGCTGCTCGAGGCCGACGATGGTGAGGGTCGGGTCGCCAACGGAGCAGGTCCCGCAGGCAGACGCCTCCGCAGCGATCCACAGCGGCGCGACCAGCGCCGCGATCAGCCAACATCCCTTCACCGCCCGAGCTTAGGCACGGAGCACCCCGGCTTGTACGTGGCAAATCGTCGCAGCAGCTCAGCGCGCCATTGGAAATTTCGAGAGCTTCCGTTGGAGTGATCGCCGATGAATCCCTAGTCTTTCCGACGCCTTAGTGATGTTGCCACCGCAGTCGGTCAGCACCCGCTGGATATGCTCCCACTCGACCCGGGCCAGGGACGGGGTTTGCGGCGTCCCACCTTCGGCTCCCGGCGCTTCCACGTCTGCCTCGGCATCCCCTCGCCCGAAGGCAGCGATCACCTCGTCCACGTCTGCCGGTTTGGTGAGATAGTGCGTGGCACCGAGCCGCACCGCTTCGAGCGCCGTAGCAATGCTTCCATAACCCGTCAGCACAACGACCTTGGTCGCCGAGTCGATCCGATGAAGCTCGCGAACCACCTCCAAACCTGACTTGCCGGGCATGCGAAGATCGACCACCGCATACTCGGTGCTCTCGTGCTCTGCGATCGCAACCGCGTCGTCGTACCCTTCGGCTTCTTGCGCTTCGTAGCCGCGCTCTTCGAACGCGCGCGCCATGCGTGATCGCAACCGCTCGTCGTCGTCGACGAGCAGAATGGACGGCTTAGGCGTGGTGTCGTCGTGCGCTTCGGTCATGGGCCTTGATGAGCCGGCGGAGCTTGTGAAGCTTGTGGAGACTGGGGCAGGACGACGTGAATCGTCGTGCCCTCACCGGCCATCGACTCGATGGTCAGCTGGCCGCCCAACGAGTCTACGAGCGTCCGCGCCAGGAACAACCCCAGACCCATCCGGTCCCCGGTGTTCTTCGTCGTGAAAAACGGCTCGGTTGCGCGTTTCACAGCAAGCTCGTCCATTCCCCGGCCTTCGTCTACGAAACGCAATTCGACCGCCCGATCGAGCCCGCGTACCTCGAGCGCTACCCGACCCGATTCGCACGCATCGAAGCCGTTTCGGGCGATGTTCTCGATCATTTGAGCGAGCGCCTCCCTGGGCGCCTCGATGGTGGCGACCTCGGTCGTGGTCGCCCAGCGCGCCGCCTGCTCGGCGCTGAGGCGGGCGCGCACCTCGACGAACAAGGCTTCGACCGACAGGGAGCTCGGAGTCTCGCCCACGTGCTCGCCGCCCGCCGCGGCCATCCGATCGAGCACTACGCGGCATCGCTCCAGCTCCTCACGAATCAGCTCGGCATCCTCGACGAGCCCTTCGCCGCCGGGGACCTTCCGTGCTCGTCGTTGCATCTCCTTCGCAGCGACCGCGATCGTTCCAAGTGGAGTCCCGAGCTCATGCGCAGCGCCGGCCGCCAAGGTTGCGATCGAAGCGAGCTTTCCCCATCGGTGGCTTCGCTCCTCGGCCTCGGCGAGCGCCCGCTCCCGGCGGCGGAGCTCGACAGAGAGCTGGCTCACGAAATAGGTGATCAGCGCAACAGCCAAGACGAGCGCGATGAACATTCCGTACAAGTGGGTTTGAAACCCGCCGCCGTGACCGGCATGACCGAGGTGCTCGCTCGGGACGTGGACGACGAACAGGGCAGCAAACGAGACGATCGAAAGGCCGGCGATCGTCCAGGTCCACTTGGGTGCCAACATCACGGCGGACATCGCGATATACACGACGTAGATGATGCTAAACGGGTTGGTGGGCCCGCCCGAAAGGTAGAGCAAACCGGTCAGGAGGACTACGTCGAGGACCAGGAACGCGCCCAGGTGGCCAGCGCGACCTTTCCTGGACGCCAACCAGAGGTTCGATAAGGCGCCGACCGCAATGAGGGACCACATGGGGACGGCAGGCAGCTCGACGCCCAAGCCCTTGGTGGCCACGAGGACCGCCACGGCCTGGATCGCCAGCGCTCCCCATCGCATTCGCGCCAACCACTCCGCGCCGGTGGCCCGCGTTCGTTCCTCCCCGTTCACGAGTCGGACTGAGCTTCGCCCTCGATGGGTGCGTCGAGGTCGACGCTGCCGTACATCGCTTCCGCGATCTTGTAGGCGCTCAGCTCGAGTGTTTCGAGCGCATCTTTGATCGCGATGGCGTCGCCCTCATCGACACACACATGCAACGACTCGATGTCGGCGTCGACCTGCGCCAGGATGTGCTCGGCAACCATGTCACGGCACTCTGCGACGGCCCGCTCGCTGGTGTACAGCAGAGCTTCGGCCGCGTTGCGGAGTTCAGCGAGGTCGCGACGCTTCTGGTCGGTCGTTTTGTAGGCGTCGGCCTCTCCGATGATGCGCTCGATGTCCTCTTGCGTGAGACCGCTAGACGCCACGACCACGATGTTCTGTTCGCGGCTCGTTCCCAGGTCTTTGGCGCTCACGTTGACCACGCCGTCTGCGTCGATGTCGAAGGTCACCTCGACCTCTGGGACGCCCCGCGGAGCCGGAAGGATCGGTGCGAGCTCGAACTTGGCCAACGACTTGTTGTCGTCCGCCATCTCACGCTCGCCTTGCAGCACGTGAATCGGAACGAAGCTCTGGTTGTCGACGCTCGTCGTGAAGACCTCTTTGGCCCGCGTCGGCACCGTCGTGTTTCGAGGGATCAACTTGTGGAACACTCCACCGCCCGTCTCGACGCCGAGGCTCAGAGGCGTGACGTCGAGCAGAAGAACCTCTTCCACGTCGCCGACCAGCGCGGCGCCCTGCAGTGCGGCGCCCATCGCGACGACCTCATCGGGATTGACGCCCTTGTGGGGCTCTTTTCCAAAGAAATCCGCGACCTTGGAGTGGACCATGGGCATGCGGCTCTGGCCGCCCACCATCAAGATCTCGTCGATGTCTTCCTTTTTGACCCCGGCGTCCTCCATCGCTTGCTGACAGGGGCCGAGGGTCTTGTCGATGATCGCAGAGACCAGGATCTCGAGCTCGCTTCGCTTGAGTCTGGTCTCGAGGTGTTTCGGGCCCGACTCGTCGGACGCGATGAAGGGAAGGTTGATCTCCGTCTCGAAGGACGAAGAGAGCTCGTGCTTGGCCTTCTCGGCTTGCTCCTTGAGACGCTGAAGCGCGACGCGGTCTTCGCGCAGGTTGATCCCAGTGCTTTCTTCGAAACGGCGTGCGAGCTCCTCGACCAGCTCGTTGTCCAAGTCTTCGCCGCCGAGGTGCGTGTCGCCCGCGGTCGCCTTCACGCTGAAGACGCCGTCGGAGATCTCCAAGATCGAAATATCGAACGTGCCGCCGCCGAGGTCGTACACGGCAACGCGCTTGCCTTCTTTTTCCTCGAAGCCGTATGCGAGCGCTGCAGCAGTCGGCTCGTTGATGATGCGGCGAACATCGAGGCCGGCGATCTTGCCTGCGGCAATCGTCGCTGAACGCTGAGCGTCGTTGAAGTAGGCCGGAACCGTCACGATCGCTTCGGACACGTCTTCACCGAGAAACGACTCCGCAACTTCCCTCATTTTCTCGAGGACCATGGCGGAGATTTCTGGCGGCGAGTACTGATGGTCCTCCACTTGGACCCAGGCGTCCCCGCGGTCGCTCTCGACGACCCGGTAAGGGACCACACGCATGTGCTTCTGCGCCGGCTCCGCGTCGAACGGCAGGCCCATCAGGCGCTTGATCGCGTAAACGGTGCTTTCAGGATTGGTGACGCCCTGGCGTTTGGCGACGCTTCCTACTCGGCGTTCGCCGTCTTTCGAGAACGACACGACCGACGGCGTGGTGCGGCTACCTTCGGCGTTCGGGATCACCTGCGGCTCGCCGTTGTCGACAAACGCGACGCAGGAGTTGGTCGTCCCCAGATCGATCCCAATGATTTTCCCCATCTCGCCCTAACCCTCTTTATACCAAGAGCTGCAGGGTTGTCGCATCTAAGGGGCGACTATTCGGTGGGGCCGGCGCCATCCGTGGGCGAGTCGGCCTGATCACCTGTCCCGGTCGGCGGTTTCGCCACCACCACCATCGCCGGCCGCAGCAGGCGCTCCCCGAGGTAGTAGCCCGGCACGACCTCGGCCATGATGGTCCCAGGCGCGTGCTCGTTGGTCTCTTCCTGCTGCATGGCGTCATGGCAGGCCGGGTCGAACAGGTGCCCGACGGTCGGCACGCGCTTCAGGCCCAGCCGGCCGGCGATGTCTTCGAAGCCTCGCAGCACCATCTGGACACCTTCGGTGACCGCCGAGACCTCGGTCGCCCCGGTCATGGCGTCCGCCGCGCGCTCTAGGTTGTCGACGATTGGCAAGACCTCACGGAGCGTGTCTTCGACCGTGCGCCGGCGAACTTCTTCGATCTCTTTGCGCGACCGTTTGCGAAAATTATCGAAATCCGCGGCGATGCGTAGCAATTGCTCGCGCATCCGGTCGCGCTCCTTGTGGGCCTTTTCGAGGTCGGTGGGCTCGTCCTCGGCCTCTTCCCCCGGCTCGTCCTCCGGGAAGATGACCTCTTCGTCTTCGCCCTCGCTCAGCTCGTCCTCAGGCTTTTCCCCCGCTTGCTCGCTCATGGTCGCCGTCCGTCCTTCTCTAGGAATTCTTGGGCGTGCCAGGAAGCCGCCCGTCTAGGATGTCGCTTAGCACATCGGCCGCGAACCCCACCAAGGGTACGTACTTCTTGTAGTCCATGCGAGTCGGCCCCACGATTCCGAACGAGCCAATGCTGGTGCCGTCCCGGCGGTACGGGCTCGAGATCACGCTGATGTCCCCTACTCCGTCGAGTGCGGCCTCGGAGCCGATGAAGACTTGAACCCCATCGGCAAGCAGGGTCTGCTCGAGCAGTTCTAGAAGCTTCTGCTTCTCTTCGAAAGCATTGAGATAACCTCGGATTTTCTCGGCATCGCCGAACTCCGGCCGATCGAAGAGGGCGCCCTGCCCCTCGATGACGACCTGGGCACGCTCCATCTCACCCTCGACCGTCGCCTCGACCATCTGCTGCGCCTGCTGCCGAAGCACCTGATACTGGCCCTGCTCGGTAGCGAGGCGAACGGCGAGGACGTCACGGACCGAACGAAGCGTTCGGCCTCCTACCAAATCGGCCAGGTAGTTGTTTACCCGTTCGAGCGAGTGGTCGTCGACGTCGAGCTCCGTCACGACGACCCGGTTTTCAACTCCACCCGAGCGCGTCACCAGCACTGCGAGGGTCCGGCCGCTGGAGAGTCGCATGAATCGAAGCTGATCCAGGATAGCTTCCGCTACCGGTGGCTGCGCGATGATCGTGGCCGTCCCGGTGAGGCGACTCAGGAGCTGACCGGTCTCACGTACGGCGTCGGCTCCAGGCTCGAGATCTTGGAGGCGCCGAATCATTGCCGTCCGGTGAGCGTCGGAGATCTCGCCGGCGGTGGCCATCGCATCGACGAAGCACCGGAAGCCTGCGTCAGTCGGAACGCGGCCGGCACTGGTGTGCGGCTGACGCAGGAGCTCCGCGTCCTCGAGATCAACGAGAACACTCCGAATGGTCGCAGGCGAGAGCTTGACCGCGTAGCGCTTCGCGACCCGTCGCGAGCTCACGGCCCTGCCGGACGCGATGTACTCGGTCACCACTGCGAACAGGATGCGCCGATGGCGCTCGTCCAATGTCACCGTCACCTTCTTGAGAAAGTAGAAGCTCATAGGGTTCTGTCAAGCCCGCGCGAGCGGACGGAAAATTGCGCTCAGGCCCCCCGTTGCGGCAGGCTCGGCCCCGTGAGATCGAGCGCCGCGCTTCTACCGTTCTCCTTGATGGTGATGGCCATCATGGCGGTTCCGACCCTGGTCCTCGATGAGCAGGGCCTGCCCCGGTACCGCCACCTACGGGGGGAGCTTCAGGAGCTCCGGGAGTCCAACGAGGAACTCGTCCGCGAGATCGCCACGCTCAAGGGCCAGATCGAAGCCCTCCGCAGCGACCCAGCGTACGTCGAGCGGATCGCGAGGGACGAGCTCGGGATGGTCCGGGCCGAGGAGTTCGTTTTCCAGTTCCCTCCTCCTTAGGTTCGGCGGTAGGCCGGGGGCGCACGCCGCGTTTGTGGGCAGTTTGCCCACACTCGAGCGGATTTCTTGCTGAACGAATGGCAGCGGGCGTAACACCGTTTTCGTATGACGGCCCTCGTCCAGGCGGCGCTTCGCGTCAGGCGCACAGCGCGGTCGGCCTGGGGATTGGCTGCCGCGTTCCTGCTTGCCGCGTTCCTGCTTGCTGGGTTCTTTGTTCCGGGCACCCGCGCGTTTGGATGGGAACACCTGGCCTGGGTGGCGACCTGGGCGGCGCTCTTCGGGTACCGCGCGACCTACGCATACCGGCAGGGCACCGATCCGAGGTCTGCGTTCGAGCTCGGGGTGCTGCTGCTCGTGGGCGTGCACGCGCTGATTCAGTTTGGGGGTGGCGTCGGTAGCGATCTCTATCCGTTGACATACGTCGCCGTCGCGCTCGTCGCATCGTTCGCCACGGGAGCGGCTGGCATCGGCGTCGTCGCCGTCGCGCTCGCGCTCGGCTTCGCTACCGCGTTCCTCGGTGAGCAGATCACCGAACCCTCGGTGCTCGGCTTGAACGCGCTCTTCATCGTGTGCTTCGGCGCGCTGAGCTATGTGTTCACCCGTGCCGAGATCGTCCGCGTACGCCGCAAGTCTGAGCTCGAGCTCGCAGCCCAAAAGGAAAAGGTGCGCGACGACACGCGGCTCTTTCGCTTGGTCGCCCCGTCATCGGACGGAGTGAGGGACGAAGAGCGCTTGTATGAGACCAGCGTTCAAGAGGTTCGCCAGGCGCTCTATCACGCGCTCCAGCTTCTCCATCAGACCCTGGACCTCCACACCTGCGTGCTCCTGATGCCGACCGGCGAGGCCGAGCAACTGCGGATCGTCGAGCTGGTGACCAAGAGCGACGACCTCGCCGATGGCCCATTTTCCTTGGGCGCCGGAGCCGTCGGGGCGGCCGTTCGAAGGAAGCTGACCACCAGCCTCCATCAGATTCGCCCCGGATATCGGGGGATTTGCTACTATCGGGGGCCTGCGGCGGTGCGATCGTTCATCGCGGTTCCCGTCCTCGAGCGGGATCATCTTCGGGCGGTGCTGTGCGCCGACCGTATCGTCGACCGTGCGTTCGGCCCCGCGGAGGAAGAGCTGCTCCGCAGCAGCACCTCACACATCCTGCGAGCCTTCGAAAACGAGCGCGTGTTCGTGCAACTCGAGACCTCGAAGCGCGAGCAGGAGACCCTCTATCGCGTCTCCCAAGCTCTCAGCACAGCGCTGACCCAAGATGCGGTCATGGAGGTAGGCTTGGCCGCGGCGAAGGAGATCGTGGCGCACGACTTTGGCGCGATCACGGAGTATCAACCCGAGGGCCGCCGGCACGTCGTGCGGCACGCGATTGGCGAGCGAGCTCCGGACTTCCAAGGGCTTCGCTTCCGCGACAACACGTCGCTCACTGCGATGGTCGTCAAGAATCGACACTATCTCCCGTACCGCGGCGAGTTCGACCCGACGCAGCAGGTGCTCTTCACCAAAAAGGCGAAACTCAAGGGCATGGAGTCGCTGCTCGTACTGCCGTTGGTGGCGCGGGAGGAGCCGATCGGAACCTTGATCGTTGCGGCAAAGGCTCCGTCGGCGTTTGGCACGTCGGTGCGCGACACCCTGCAAGCGCTCGCGAACCAGCTCGCCGTCGCGATGGCGAACGCGCGTGCCGTGCGTCAGCTCGAGGAGATGGCCACCACGGACGGCCTAACGGGCTGTTTGAACAAGCGCGCGCTCCTCGACCAGATGGAACAGAAGCTGATGGCCGCACAGCGATTCGGCCGCAAATTATCCCTGATCGTAACGGACCTCGATCATTTCAAGGCCGTCAATGACACCCACGGTCACGCTGCAGGTGACCGGGTGTTGAAGGAGCTCGGCGGTGTGCTCCGACGTGTGAAGCGGGAGACCGACCTCGTTGCCCGGTTCGGCGGTGAGGAGTTCTGCGTGCTGTGTGAGGAGACCGATACGCATGGCGCCCAGCTCCTTGCGGAGCGCGTGCGCGAAGAGCTCGAGAAGACCGAAGTGTTGACCGAGCTTGGGCCGTTGAAGGTCACCGCGTCCCTCGGGGTCGCCACATTTCCCGATCACGCGTCGACAGCGGCGGACCTCTTCGTGCAAGGCGACAAAGCGCTTTACGAAGCGAAGAACCGCGGGCGCAATCAGGTCTGCACCGCGTAGCCTGGATGGGCAGGACGCGCCTTCAGGGGCGCTTGAGCTCGAGAGTTTCCGGGTCGAGCATCCATTGGAAGCGGCCCTTGCGGCCTTCGATGCTCAACAAGCAGGCCGAGGAGGTCCGGAATGACGGGAACGTGGGAAGTTGGCAGAGCTGCCCAGCGAGCACGCTGACCTTCGGCATGTGGGTCACCATGACGACGAGATCGTCGTCAGCGGCATGCTCGAGCGGTTCGAGGGCCTGTGCCGTGCTGCCTACCTCGCTCGATAGCGCGGGGTGAACCTCGAGGGGACCGCGGAAGCCGGGGTGGGTTGCTGCCAAGATCTCCGCGGTTTGGACCGCGCGCACCAGCGGGCTCGTGTAGATGCACGAGTAGTGCAGGTCGAGGCTCGTGAGGGCCTTGCCGACCTTGGTGACCGTCTCGCGACCGATGTCGGTCAGCCAACGATCGTGGTCAGTCGGGGCGGAGCGCGTGTCGACGGCCTCCCCATGTCGCAGCAGCAGAACCCGCATGGGGGAAGCTTGGCACGCCGGCTAGCGATCGTCTTGCGCGCTGTGTGCCGAGAGCGCGAAAGATTCCTCGGGAGCCAGCACTAGTCGGTGCCGCGCGTAGAACGCGAACCACAGGAGTCCGAGCCCGTACCAAACGGCGGCTCCCACAACCACCTTTTGATAGATCGGGTCGGTGACGAAGAGCGCGACCAAGGTGACCAGCGCGATGAGCAGCGCCACTACGGCGCCGGGCACGCCGAGCGGGCTTCGGTAAGGTCGATCGATGTGCGGTAGCCGAATGCGCAGCAGAATGTACGACAGCATTTGAAGCGCGTAGGCGATGACCGCGCCGAAGACCGCCATGTTGAGCAGGACCGCGCCGACTGGATGCTCGGGGCCGAGGGCGTGAATGCCGTATGCGACCAGGTAGCCGAGCAGCGCGCCGACGAAAAGCGCGACGTGCGGTGTCTGACGTCGCGGGTGCGTGCGCGAGAGCCACCGAGGAAAGTAGCCTGCTCGCGACAGGGAAAAGATCTGCCGGCCGTAAGCAAAGATGATGCTGTGGAAGCTCGCGATGAGTCCGGTCACCGCGACGAGGGCCAGAAGCTTGGCGCCGAGACCCGCGCCAAAGATCGTTTTGAAGCCCTCGAACAGCGGCTCGGCGGAAGAGCCCAGCGCTTTGGCGCCCGGTGCGATGCCGGCGTTCAGAAAGAGGGTGAGAAAGGCCGCCACGACCAGGGTCAGCAAGCCGTAGAGCAGGCCGCGCGGTAGATCGCGTGCCGGGGTGTGTGCCTCCTCGCCAGCCAGCGGAAGCTGCTCGATCGCTAGGAAAAACCAGATCGCGAACGGGAGCGCCGACAGGATCCCCGCTGCTCCCCGGGGAAGCCATCGGGTCTGGCCGGGCTCGGGCTCGATGTTGAGCGCCCATTTCATATCGAAGTGAGGAATCGCCGTGACCCAGAACAGGGCGAGCACCCCCAGGGCCAAGCCGGTGATCAAGACGGTGAAACGAAAAGTCGTCTCGACGCCAGCGACGTTGAGGCCGACGAAGACCGCATAGGCGCCGAGCCACCACAGGGGCTCTACGCTTGCCGGGGTCCCAAAGATCGCTCCGAGGTACCCGCCAATTCCGACGACGATCACGGCCGGCGTGAGGATGTACTCCATGTTCTCGGCAAGGCCCGTGATGTAGGCTCCCCAGGGTCCCATCGCCGACCGCGCGAACGAGTACGCGCCTCCTGTGTGTGGGAGGGCTGCTGTCATTTCGGCGATGCTGAAGCAGAGGCCGGCGTACATCACCGTGATGATGAGCGTGGCGATGAGAAGGCCGCCGAACCCGCCAGCTGCGAGGCCGAAGTTCCAACCGAAGAAATCACCGGAAATCACGGCCCCGACGCCCAGCGCCCAGAGCGACCACACACCGGCATAGCGTCGCAATCCGCGCTTCTCGAAGTACTGGTCGGCGACACGAATGTACTCGACCCCCTGACCCTTCTTCTTCATGGCGCGGAGTGTAGCGGTTTGTCGGAACTGGCGATAAGGTTCGGCGCATGTTGCCGATCGATCTTTCAGGGAAGCGGGCGTTCGTCGCGGGCGTGGCCGACGACGGTGGGTTTGGATTTGCGATCGCCAAAGCGCTCGCCATGGCCGGTGCGTCGGTCTGCGTCGGTACCTGGCCGCCTGCCCTCGGGATCTTCGAGGCGCTCTTGCGGCGCGGAAAGCTCGACGCCTCTCTGGCCATGCCCGATGGAAGCAAGTTCGAATTCGAGAAAATCTACCCGCTCGACGCCGAATACGACTCGCTCGAAGACGCGCCGCAGGAGCTTCGCGAGCAGAAGCGGTATCGCGATCGGGGCGACTTCACTATCGAGGGGGTCGCCCGTCAGCTCCGTGAGGACTTCGGTGATTCGTGCCTCGACATCGTAGTGCACAGCCTGGCCAACGGACCCGAGGTCACCAGGCCTCTGATGCAAACCAGCCGCGGCGGATACCTAGCGGCCCATGGCGCGAGCGCGTACTCGTTCGTCTCGCTGGCACAGCGACTGGAGCCGTTGATGCGCCCACGCGGTGCGCTCTTGGCGCTTTCATACCTGGCGAGCCAGGGCGTCGTCGCCGACTATGGCGGCGGGATGGCCTCCGCGAAGGCCGCGCTCGAAACGGACGCCCGGATGTTGGCCTTCGAGATGGGCCGCCAAGCTGGCCACCGCGTCAATGTGATTTCGGCCGGGCCGTATGCCTCTCGCGCCGCATCGGCGATCGGGTTCATTCACAAGATGATCAAGTACTACGAGATGAATGCTCCACTGGCCGATGCGCTTCAGGCAGAGGAGGTCGGCAATGCGGCGGCCTTCCTTTGCAGCCCCCTTGCGAGCGGCATCACCGGAACGGTTCTCTACGTCGACAAGGGCTTTCACGCGATGGCGGCACCCGCGGACGTTGCGCACGTGGTCGACAAACTGAGCGGCGACTAGGCCGCGACCATGTCGTGCTGTGCGGTCGGCCGGATGCTGCTGGTATCCGGTGCGATATGCAGTGTGGCCACGAGTGCGCGCTCGGTCGTGACGCGATCCTGGAGCCAGGGGTCGAGGGCCCGCATCAGCGCGCGGGCGGAAGGATGGCGCGCAGCCGGGCTGCGGCTCAGGAGCTTGGCGATGAGACGATCCATCTCCTGGTCGACATGCGGCGACAAGAGGCGTGTGCGAGGCGCGTCCTCGCGGATGATCCTGCGGAGAACCGCGGTCACGTCGGAACCGGTAAACGGCAGCTTGGAGGTGAGCGCCTCGAACATGGTGACGCCGATGCCGAAGAGGTCCGCACGCGCGTCGACGAAGGGGTTCCCGCTAGCCTGTTCGGGCGAGGCATAGCTCGGGGTGCCGTAGACGCGGCCGCGCTCCCTGGCACGCTCGTCGGCGGGCGCGGTATCCGCCGCGCACACTCCAAAGTCGAGAAGGTGAACGTCGAGCTCTCCATGGCTGCCACGGTTGAGCAGGATGTGCTCGGGCTTGATGTCCCGGTGGACGTAGCCATGCCGATGCACGCTGTGGAGAATCGACGAGAGGCGCGCCACGATCACGGAGATCTGCCGCGCGCCGAGCGGCCCGCACCGTCGCAAGTACGAGGAGAGGCTCTCGGAGCGCATGTGCCTCATCACCAAGTATGGCGAGCCGTC
>JBGUEF010000042.1:0-15792 GCA_041821485.1 Deltaproteobacteria bacterium | reverse complement strand
ATGTACCCCAACACGATGCGGGTCGGAATCGTAAGCCATTTCCGGCGAGCCGGACGAATCATCCTCTGATCCTAAACCTGCGAGCCGAACGGGTCTAGAACACCGTGACGCCGCCAAGTGAAAGCGGCCTGATTCCCCGCATCTTGCTGGTGGGGAGAGGATGAAGGCACGCTGAAGCGCGAGCAAAGCTAGTTGACGTGCGCCTCGGTTGCACCGCCTAGCTGACGGCCCTGCTGCGCGTGGCGCTCGACCGCCGCCCGCACGAAGCTGGTGAACAGAGGATGCGGCAGGTGCGGCTTGCTCTTGAACTCGGGATGGAACTGGCACCCGACGAAGTGGGGATGCCCGGGGAGCTCCACCATCTCGACCAGACGCTCATCAGGAGACACTCCGCAAAGGACGAGGCCACCCTGCTCGAGCTGCTCGCGGTACTCGTTGTTCACCTCGTAGCGGTGGCGGTGGCGCTCACTGATCTTCGTCGTGCCGTAGATCTGAGCTGCAAGCGAGCCGGGCTTGATCGTGCAGGGATACGCGCCGAGGCGCATCGTCGCACCCTTGTCCTCGACGCCGCGCTGATCGGGCATGATGTCGACCACGAGGTGCTTCGCGCTGCGATCGAACTCGGCGCTATTGGCGCCTTCGAGCCCACACACGTTTCGCGCGTACTCCACCACGGCCATTTGCATGCCGAGACAGATTCCAAAGAAGGGAATGTTGTTATCTCGCGCGAACCGAATCGCCCGAATCTTGCCCTCGGACCCCCGGTCCCCGAATCCGCCTGGAACCAAAATCGCGTCGTGCCTGCCAAGCCTCGCCTCGAGATCGCCGCTCTCAAGCTCTTCGCTGTCGACGTAGTCGAGATCGAGCTTCACGTCGCACTCGAGCGCGGCGTGCACCAGGGACTCGTGCAGGGATTTGTAAGAATCGCGTAGGTGAACGTACTTGCCGACGAGCGCAATCGACACGTGACCCTTGTCGGGAGCCATGTACCGGTCGACCGTCCGCCGCCAAATCGAAAGGTCCGGATCACGTGACCAGATATTGAGCCGCTCGGCGAGCAGGCGATCGAGCCCCTGGGAGTGAAGGGTCAACGGAAGCTCGTAGATCGAGCTGACATCCGGCGCTGCGATCACTGCTTGAACCGGCACGTTGCAGAAATGTGCAATCTTCTCTTTGAGTTTGTGCGGAAGCTCCCGGTCGACCCGGCACAAGAGAATCTCCGGCTGAATCCCGAGACCCAGGAGCTCCTTCACCGAGTGCTGCGTCGGCTTGGTCTTGAGCTCGCCGGCCGCGGCGATGTGCGGGATGAGCGTGACGTGAACCGAGACGCTGTTCTGTGGACCGAGCTCCCCACGCAACTGACGAACCGCCTCGAGGAACGGCAGAGATTCGATGTCACCCACCGTGCCGCCAACCTCGACGATCGCGACGTCGACATTCTTGGTCGCCTCGCGGACTCGCGCTTTGATCTCGTCAGTGATGTGCGGAATGACCTGAATGGTTGCTCCGAGATACTCGCCCCGCCGCTCCTTCGAGATCACCGAATCGTAAATGCGACCGGTCGTGAAGTTGTTCGCCTTGGTCATCGTCGCCTTGGTGAAGCGCTCGTAGTGACCGAGGTCGAGATCGGCTTCCGCGCCGTCGTCGGTGACGAACACCTCTCCGTGCTGGAAGGGCGACATCGTGCCGGGATCGACGTTGATGTACGGGTCCAACTTCATGTTGGTAATTCGTAATCCTCGCGCTTCGAGGAGCGCGCCCATCGAAGCGGCCGCTAGGCCTTTTCCGATCGAGCTGACAACACCCCCTGTGACGAAGATGAACTTAGTGTGTCGCGCGCTCATCTGGTGGGGTTCCTCAAGCAGTGCGTGTTGAACGCAACTTTCCGGACCGTAAAGGCCCGACCCGATGGTGTCAACGCAACACTCGATAGAACTTTCTGATGTTGGGATTGTGCGAATTTTCTAGCGTCGCGAATCCCCCGAGTCGACGGTGTTCGCAATCAAGGAAGCGCGTGTCACGCCCGCTACTCCGAACCGTTCGCGCAATGCCCGTGTGGTTACTGCGAGGCGCTCCCGGCGCGCCCGTTCGGCGTCCGGGAAAAGCTCGGCATCCGGATGCTTGGTCAAGGAGGAAACCGAAACGCCGGTGAGCCGCACGCCCGAATCGAGCGCGTCGAATCGCGTGAGCAGATCTCTGGCCGCCTGGAAGATCGCATCGGTGTCGCAAACCGCTCGCGAGAGACGCGCTTGGCGCGTCCGAATGCGATGATCACCGTACTTGATCTTCAGCGTGACCACCTGCGCCCACAAGCCCTTGTTCACGAGACGATCCGCCACCTGCATCGACTGTCGCAGGATCGGCTTGAGCAGCGCGTCGCTTGTCCCGAGGTCGCGCTCGAAGGTCGACTCGCTTCCGAGGCTCTTTGGTGGCGAGCCGACAACCACGGGCCGCTCATCGATGCCTCGGGCAAGCTCGCGCGCGACAGGCCCCCAGCTCCCGAGCAACTGCTCGAGGGTGCGCACGTCCGCGCGCGCGAGGTCCCCGATGCTTTGTAGACCGGCCGCGCGAAGTCTCACCCTCGCCTTGGGCCCCACCCGCCACATCCGTTCCAAGGGAAGAGGCGCGAGAAACTCCGCCGCGCCGTCGTGCGGCACCACGGTCAACCCGTCGGGTTTGTGGAGGTCGCTGGCGATCTTGGCCACGAACTTGTTCGGTGCGACGCCCGCCGACCCGGTGAGCCCGATCTCGGAGCGCACATCCTGCTTGATGCGGTGGGCAATCTCGGGCCCGTCCCCAAAAAGGGCCCGGCTGCCGGTCACATCGAGGAAGGCCTCGTCGACAGAGAGGCCCTCGACCAACGGTGTGTAGCGCCGAAACACCTGGAAAACCCGGCGGCTGAGCTCCGAATAGCGCGCTCGCCGGGGCGGAACGACGATCGCCTCGGGGCAGCGGCGCAGCGCCTCGACCATGGACATCGCCGAACCCACTCCCGTCGGGCGGGCCTCATAAGAGGCGGCTGTCACGACCCCTCTCGGAGATCGCGCGCCCACCAGAACCGGCTTCCCGCGCAAATCCGGGTCGTCCAGTTGCTCGACCGACGCAAAAAACGCGTCCATGTCGAAGTGGATGACTGTACGCATGTGCTCTTTGGCGACCCTACCTCAACAAGTCTTGATTGCCAGCGCGATCAAACGTACCGTCGCACGCTATGGCGGAATCGGGCAAAGAGGACTCTTATAAGGGTCGGTTTGGCATCATCCGACGGATAGACGACTGGATCTTCAACGTCGAGATGGGGATCCTCTGGACCTTCCTCGGCGTGTCGGCGGTCATGGTGTTTCTCGACGTCGTATACCGGCGCCTCGCCGCGCCGGACAGCAAGGTGGCGGAGCTCGCGGCTCGCATTTTGGGCATCGAGAGCCCGGAGGCGATGCAAACGCTGACGAGGGTCGGTCCGATGGCCACCGCAGTCGTCGGCGTGGGCCTGGTGTACTTCGCGTTTTGGACCGCGGAGAACCACGCATCGGAACCCGGAGAGCGATCGCGCATCAAGCCGGTCATCGAAACGGTCGTGGCCTGTGTCGGCCTCGGCCTGTTGGGATGGATTATGCTCCGGCCGGACGTCGAGTCGCGTTGGTTCTACTTGTTGCTCTACTCGCTCAGCGCGGCGGTCTGGCTCGTACAGCTGCTTCGGGAGCGCGCGCCGGGCTGGATTGGGCAGCTCACTGCCTTCTTCGTCGTCACGGCGATCTACCTCTACATCACCTTCAACTACTTCCCGGACGGCTACAGTTGGTCCAAAGAGCTCTCCCTGATCATGCTGCTCTGGGTCGGCTTCCTTGGTGCGAGCGTGTGCGCGCACGAAGGCAAGCACATTCAAGTGGGCGCGCTGAAACGGATTGTCCCTCCGTCCATGGCGCCTTGGATGGACGCGCTCGGCTTCCTCTTCACCGCTGCTTTCTGTCTCTTCATGACGATGCTCGGATACGAGTACGCGAAAGAAGCGCTCATGCTCGAGGGTCGCTTCGAGCAAACCAACATCCCTGATTGGGTGGCGACGATCGCGGTTCCTGCCGCGTTCGCCATGACGATGCTTCGCTACATCGCCGCCGCCGTTAGCTCCGTCCTGGGCGGCTCGTACGGCGCTACTCCGGAAGACGCAGCCATAGCCGCTGCGGCCGCTGTGGCCTCGAAAGAGGGAGCAGAAGGATGACCGAAGCTCGCGAGCGGAAGCTCCCCTTTCTGATCGTCGTCGCCCTCGTCGTCTTCCTGCCGTTGCTCGGCAAGGGCGGCCTGCTGGCTTCTGCCATCATCGGTGCGGCGCTCGTAGGCTCGCCGCTGTTCGTCCTCATCGGGATTGCCACGCTCGGCAGCCTGTTCCTTTGGAGCGGCTTCAGAGACATCAACCAGTTCACGATCGTCATCGAGGGCATTCGCAGCCTTGCCGACAGCCCCACCCTTCTCGCCATCCCGTTCTTCATCATGAGCGGCGCGGTCATGAGCAGGGGCCAGATCAGCCAGCGTTTGATCGACTTTGCGCATGCTTTCATCGGCTGGGTCCCAGGCGGCATGGCGATGAGCGGCGTCCTCGCATGCATGCTCTTCGCGGCGATTAGCGGTTCGAGCCCGGCAACCGTGGTCGCGATCGGCACCATGATGGGGCCGGCCCTCATCGCGGAGGGCTACCGAGAGCGGTTCTCCCATGGCTTGCTCACGTCTGCGGGTTCGCTGGGCATTCTGATTCCGCCGTCGATCCCGATGATCGTGTACCCGATCGTCAACCAGACCGCGGTGATCGAAGTCGAGCGTCTGTTCGCTTCGGGCTTTGGTCCCGGCCTCGTGATGGGCTCGATTCTCATCGGCTATTCGTTCTACCAGGGCATCGTCGACAAGGTCCCGACCTCGCCGTTCAAGTTCAAGAAGCTGGTCGCCGCCGCCCGAGACGGCTTCTGGGCCCTGATGTTCCCGATCTTGATCCTCGGTGGCATCTACGGCGGCATCTTCAACGCGGTCGAGGCATCCGCCGTCAGCGTCGCCTACGCCGTCGTGGTCGAGGTCTGGCTACACCGCGCGCTCAAGCTCAAGGCAATCCCCGGCATCTTCGGCGAGACGGGTGTGTTCCTCGGTTCCTTCCTCGTGATCATGGTCATGGCGCTCGCACTCGGTGAGTTCTTCGAGAAAGAAGAGATCCCGGCCCTCATGGTCGAATGGATTCAGGGGAAGGATCTCGCGTACTGGCAGTTCCTCCTCTTGCTCAACCTGATCCTCCTGGCCGTCGGTATGATGATGGACATCCTGAGCGCGATGTTCGTCTTCGTGCCGCTGCTGGCTCCCATCGCGGCCTCGATGGGCGTCGATCCGATGCACTTCGGCATCATCTTCATCGTCAACCTCGAGATCGGCTACCTGACGCCACCGGTCGGCCTGAACCTCTTCGTCGCCAGCGCCCTCTACCAGAAGGGGCTCGGTCACGTCATACGTAGCGTCGCACCCTTCGTGGGTCTGATGCTGATCGGTCTCGGAATCATCACCTGGTACCCGCAGGTTTCGGTCGGGCTAGGCAACGCGATCATGGGTGGCGATCCCAACGCGATGCAAGACGCGGATGGAGACGGGGTAGACGACCGCGGCGAAGATGCCGGCGGCATGCCCACCATGGAAGAAATGATGCAGGAAGCCATGGCCGGCGATGAAGACGAAGAGGAGCTCGAAGAAGAGGAGCTCGAGGACGAGGAGCTCGAAGAGCTTCTGGACGACGAGGCCGCGCCCGAGCCAGACACCACCGAGTAAGCACGGCTGCGCCGGGTCAGTAACGCGGCTGCGCCGGATCAGTAAGCGCGGCTGCGCCGGGCTGGCGGCCGTGATAGGCTCGCTCGCCCGATGGCGTACACCGTTCTCGCAAGGAAATACCGTCCGCAGAGCTTCGAAGACCTCGTCGGTCAGGAGCACGTTGCGCGGACGCTAGCAAACGCCATCGATGCCGATCGCGTCGCCCACGCCTTCTTGTTCACCGGGGTGCGCGGCGTCGGTAAGACCACCACGGCACGCCTGCTCGCCAAGGCACTCAACTGCGAAAAGGGACCAACGCCGACCCCCTGCAACGAGTGCGGCCCCTGCCTCGAGATCACCGCTGGCGTCGACGTAGACGTCCAGGAGATCGACGGCGCTTCGAACAATAGCGTCGACGACGTGCGCCGGCTGCAAGAGTCTCTCCCGTACCGTCCACAGCGGGACCGCTACAAGATCGTGATCGTCGATGAGGTTCACATGCTGTCGGCGGGCGCATTCAACGCCTTCTTGAAGACCCTCGAAGAGCCCCCGGACCACGTGAAGTTCATCTTTGCGACCACCGAGAGCCACAAGGTCCCGGTGACGATCCGCTCGCGATGCCAGCAATACGACTTTCGTCTCATCCCGCACCGCCTGATCGCCGAGCGCGTCCGTGCGATTCTCGACGCAGAATCTCTGTCAGCCGATGAAGAAGCGATCTCGGTGGTCGCTCGCGAAGCGGCCGGCTCGATGCGAGATGCCCTCACCTTGCTCGACCAGCTCGTCGCGATCTCCGACGACCGGATCACCGCAGACACGGTCGCTGCGAGCCTCGGCATCGCGGCGCGCGAAGCGCTCTACGACGTGGCACGCGCGGTGCTCGTGGGCGACGGGGCCGGTGTGGTCGGTGCCATCGACGGCCTCGCCGACAAGAGCGTCGACATGCAGCACTTCGCCCGCCAGCTGCTTCAACTGGTACGCGACCTCGTCGTGCTCAAGCTCGGCGCAGGCGACCCGGCCGAATGGGTCCCCGAGGAGCGAGAGGCGGCTGAAGCTCTCATAGGCGACGTCGACATCCTCGAGCTCCAACGCGTGTTTCGAGCCACCTCGATGGTCATGGACGAGATGGCCCACAGCCCCAATCCGAAGCTCATGCTCGAAATGGGATTGGTACGCGTCGCAACTCGGCCTCCCCTTCAAGCGGTATCAGACCTCGTCGCCCGGCTCGAAGCCTTGCAGTCTCACCCGGGCTCTGGGGGAGGCTCACCGGGCGGTCCGCGCCCTCCCAAACCAAACCCCAAGCCAGCGCCGCGTTCCACGAAACCGAAAGCCGAAGCAAAACCCGAACCGGAGACCAGGCCGGAGCCAGAGCCCAAGCCCCAGGACCCCAACCAACCGATCATGCCGGCCACAAAGCATTCGGGCGGTTTTCATACCAGCAGCGGCGAGGTGCTGACGCCGATCCGCAGAGCGGCGCTTCAGGAGTGGGAGGAGCTAGTCGGTACGCTCGAGCAACAGCAGCCGGCGCTCGCCGCAGTGCTCGAGCACGGCATTCCAAAAGCGGTCGGCCCCGACCGGATCGTCCTCTCCTTCAAAGACGGCTCGTTTTACGGCCGCCAAGCTGAGTCGCCCGAATCCATCGCCGCAATCGTGCGGATCGCCGAACAGCAGCTTGGCGCACGCCCGAAGGTCGAAATTCGCTTTGACGCTCAAGGTGAGGCGGCAACCAAGACCGTGGCGGCGGTCGCCGCACAGCGAAAAGAAGCGGAAGCGGAGGCCAAGCGCAAAGAGGCGCTCAACCACCCCATCGTTCGTGATGCGGTCGACGTATTTCCAGAATCGGCCGGCAAGCTGAAAGTACACATCGAAGCGGACTGAGAGGATCGAATGAATTTTCGTGGCGGAATGGGAGAGCTCATGCGGCAGGCTGGCCGTGTCCAGCGCAAGGTCGAGCAGCGCCGGGAAGAGCTCAAAGAAGAAACGTTCGAAGCGAGCGCAGGCAACGACAAAGTAACCGCGGTGGCCAATGGTGTTCCTGAGCTCGCCGAGATTCGAATCGACAAGGCTCTACTCCAGGAAGAGGACTTGGAGATGGTGCAGGACCTCGTGGTCGCCGCCGCCAATGCCGCTCTCACGAAAGCCCGCGAGCACATCGACTCAGAGATCGAACAGATCACAGGGGGACTCTCGATTCCCGGGCTCGGCTGAGCCATGATGGCCAACGATCCGATCGCTGCACTGATCTCGTTGCTGTCTCGCCTGCCCGGCGTCGGCGAGAGGACCGCAGCGCGACTGGCCTTTCATGTTCTCGAGGGAGACGCGCAGTACGCCGAGGCGCTAGGCCGCGCTCTCAGCACGATCCACGGCGAGGTCACCCGCTGCGAGCTCTGTGGCAACTACGGCGCCGAGTCACGATGTGCGATCTGCCAAGACCCGCGCCGTGATGAGTCGCTCATCTGCGTGGTTGCCAAGGTCCCCGACTTGATTGCGCTAGAAGCGCTGGGAAGCTTCCGCGGCCGCTATCACGTCTTGCACGGCTTGCTGGCCCCGCTCGACGGCATTGGGCCGGATCAACTCTCGCTCGACACTCTAGAACGCCGCGTCGCCGACGAGAACGTCAAAGAGATCATCATAGCGACGCCGCTCAATGTCGAAGGCGAGGCGACGGCGCTCTACGTGGCCAACGCCCTAGCGTCGATGCCCGTGCGCGTATCGCGGATCGCAGCGGGGGTCCCGCACGGGGGCGAGCTCGAGTTCACCGACCAGGTGACCCTGGGCAGGGCACTCGAAGACCGGCGCGCGGTTCGCTGAGGACCGAGTCACCCTGAAATCGCCTTAATTCCGACCCGGAATCGCCGCCTTTGAATGTTTTGCCGAGCCCCCTCGTAGAACAGCGAGAGGTGGCCCCATGCTCCGATTCGTACTTCTTCCATTCATCGCCGTCGCCGTCCTGCTGACCAGCACGGAGGCCGCACATGCCGAGGTCGTCGTCGTCCGACCCGACGACACCTCGTCCCAGGTCGTGGTCAAGACCAGGCCACCGACGGTCGTCGTCGTGAAGCACACTCCGATCCCGCAGGCAGAGGTCGTCAAGCCCGCACCGCCTCCCGAGAGAGACCGCAAAGTGGGGCTTCACTTCGAAGTCGGCGGCACCTTTGGCCCGCAGGTCGTGATGGGCGGCTTCGCGGGTGCGCTCCGCTTCCGCCCCAACGAACACGTTGGAATCGACCTCGGCTCGGGTTACTTCGCCGGCAACGACTACCAGGGCTTCTACCGAACTGAGATCCCGCTCACCGCGAACGTTCTCTTCTTCGTCAACCCGCAGCACAAGTTGCAGGTCTACTTCTTGTTGGGCCCAGGGCTTTCGTTCGGCCGGGTCGATACCTTCAACGAGGTTCGCCGAATGACCCACGTTGGCGGCCAGGCCGGCATGGGGCTCGAGCTACGGCTCGCACCCGCCTTTGCGTTGAACGTCGACGTGCGAGGCGTTCTCCGCCATCGAATCGACAGCGACCCGCGGCCGGAGTTCTTCGACGGAACGCGGAGCACGAACACCTCGGGTGGCGCAGTGCTTACCTTCGGCGGAACGCTCTACTTCTAGTGTGCGGATCTTTTCGCCTGTGGTCGGCTTTCCTCCTCGTTCGCTCCCTGCGAGGTACGGACGTACCTCTCAGTCGCTCTCTGTGGGGGCGCTCGATCACAGGCGAAAATCTCTCGCACACTAGTTTTTTGGATCGCGGCTAGGGGCGGTTGCTGGTTCGGCGGCCACTGAAGAGCTTCTTGAAGAAGCCGTCACCCTCTTCGCCTTCTTCGCCCTCTTGCGGAATCGCAGGCGGAGATGTCTTCAATGCGTCGTCCTCGCCGACCTTCTCGAGCTCTTCGAGGTCGTCCTCGTCGACCAGCAATACGAAGTCGGACTCGTCGATGATCTCGACCTCGGTGTGCTCGTCGTCCCAGTCTTCCTCGACCGCCTCGGGCACGCGGGTTGGAGCGGTGTGCGCGGTGGCCGGCGCCACGTCGATCGCGACTCCCTCGGAAAGCTCGCTCAGCTCGTCATCAACCGCCCGCAGATCGAGCCGCTCCGCCCTGGCGAAGCGACCGCGGATTTCAGAGATCTCCTCGTCGCTCTTGCCGAACTCTGCGAGTGCCTGGTCCACCCCAGCCAGCTTCTCTTCAGAAACGCTCACGTGATCAATGTCACAGGAAAACGCCGCCCCGTAAAGTCTTTCACCGGAAAAGAAACTCAGGCCGAAGGAGAAAATCGAGCGATTTCGGCCTCGACCAGTGGAAGACGGTCCTGGCCCCAGGTGGAATAGGAGCCGATTCGAAGCGAGGGGACCCCCCAGAGCCCCAGCTCGGTCAGCGCCTCCCGATTGGCTTTGGCCTTCTCCTCCCAGCTCCCGTCCTCGATGGCCGCCCGCACCTCGGGCTCGCCGATCCCGGCTCGCTCGGCCAAAAAAACGAGGTCCGGAATGTGCGCGACATCTCGAGCCTCCGACCAGATGCCCTGCATCAGAGAATGCGTGAACTCGAGCTCGAGCCCCTTCACGGCCGCACAGTTGAAGAACACCGCCATACAGTAACCGATGCCCTTTCCGAGCGGGTCACACACGCGGCCGAACGGGATCCCCAGGCGGTCGGCCTCACGCTTCGCGTCATGCACGATGTAGAGCCTCTTCGCGCGCGGCACAGCGAGGCCGCGCATGACCATCGGTAGGACGGGGCGTAGAGTGACCTCGACGCCGTAGCGATCTCGAAGATCGATCAGCTGGGGAATCGAGAGATACGAGTACGGGCTCCGGAATGAAACGAACGCCTCGATGCGCGGCTTGCTTCCATCGGCGCCCCCGACATTCGATGCCAGATGAGACCCAGGACCGCGCGTGAGATCGACGCTGCCTTCAAGCCCCTCCTGGCGGAGCCTTTCCTCGAGGTAGTGAAGGCGATCGATCCCCCAGTACCACTCGCCCGCATAGTGGAGCATCCCGGGTTGATAGTGCCCGGCACGCTCGAGGGCGGCATAGTTGGCTTCGAGCGCAGGCCGAACCTCCTCGCCCGACACGCTCCCATGCCTTTCGACGATTGCGGCCAACGCGGCGCCGTCATCGCTCCAGACAGCCTCGCCGATCTCTGCGGCCACCTGCAGCTGTTCCTCGGCGGGGCGAGCCACGAGAAGAACTGCATGAGCGCGACGGGCGCGGTCTTCCGAGGGGGGCTCAGCGCCGTGCGGGAAACTGAGCCCATAGGTCTCGGCTAGGATGGCAGCGTCACGAATCGCGTGACCCTGCAGCATGTCGGGTTCCGGGTTGGCCGAGATTCCCGGCCGCGCAACTGGGATCAGCTCGATTTCGAGTCCGTATGCGCTCGCCAGGCGCGGTGCGACCTGCACCAGGAGGTGGCTGTACGGGTCGTCCACGCGGTAGTAGAGGCGCACCTGTCCGCGGCCCCCGCGGAGCAAGCGCCCGGCTGTGTGCAGAGCGCGTTTCGCCGACCTCGAGCTGAGGTAGAGGTTGACCCCGGAGCCGATGACCTGGGACTTGGCCGACATCTAGGCGGTGCCTGCGAGCTCGTACACCTTGGCGACCGCTTCGGCGAGCTTGCTTGGGTCCGGACCTCCGGCCTGCGCGAAGTCAGGGCGCCCGCCGCCGTTCCCACCGACCACCATGGCCGCGGCTTTGACGATGTCGCCCGCTCGGAATCGACCTGTGAGCGCCTTACTGACGCTACAGACCAGCAAAGCCTTCTTACCGTCCTTGCTGGCGGAGCCGAGCAGAATGACCGCGGGAGCAAGCCTGTCTCTCAGCTGGTCGGCCATCTCGCGCAGCGCGCCCGCGTCCCCGAGCTCGACCGTGGCTCCTAGCACCCGGGCGCCATCGACTTCACGCGCCTCCGAGGAAAGGTCGGCGCTATCGCCAGACATGAGCGAGCGCTTGAGTCGTTCGATCTCCCTCTGGGATTCCTTCTGCTGCTCGATGAGCCGCCCCACCCGGTCGCGAAGCTGCGGAGCCGGCGCCTTGAGCAAAGCTGCTGCTCCGCTGAGCTCGGATTCCACCCGGCGTAGATGCTCCAGTGCGTTGAGCCCGGTCGTCGCCTCGATGCGGCGGACGCCGGCGGCAAGGCCGGTCTCCGACAAAACCTTGAACAGCCCGATGTCGCCGGTGCGATACGCATGGGTGCCGCCGCACAGCTCGAGTGAAGGCCCGATCGTGAGCATGCGGACCACATCTCCGTACTTCTCCTCGAAGATGCCGATGGCGCCGCGCTTCTTCGCCTCATCCATCGGAAGCGCCTCGGTCGTGATGTCGGTGTTCTCGAGCACCTGAGCGTTGACGAGGTTTTCGATCTGTTCGATCTCGGCCGCGTCGAGCGGTCGGGTGCCGCTGTAGTCGAAGCGGAGCCGATCCGGACCGACGAGCGAGCCCTTCTGGGCGGCGGTTTCGCCGACGACTTGGCGTAGGGCCCAATGCAAGAGGTGAGTCGCGCTGTGGTTGCGGCGGGTCGCGCTCCGAAGAGTGTGATCGACGCGAAGCTCGACCTCCGCGCCGGGCTTAAACGAGCCGGAGGCGACCTTGCCTCGATGCACGATCAAGCCCTCGACAGGCTTATGCGTGTCTTCGACCTCGAAGCGCGAGCCGTTGACCTCGATGACGCCTCGATCACCCACCTGGCCACCTTGCTCGGGATAGAACGGCGTGGCGCGCGTGATGATCTCGCCCGACACGCCGGTCCCGAGCTCGTCCACCGGGCCACCCTCTGCAACCAGCGCGAGCACTTCGCTTTGGGTGCTCTCGCTCTCGTACCCGAGGAACTCGACCGCTCCGACTTCCTGCAGGAGAGCTGGGTACACGTCGGCGACGGCGCTGCTGCCGATCTTCGAGCCCTGGCTTCGCAGGCGCGCCTCGCCAAGCTCTTGATTGAAGCCCTCCATGTCCACGTCGAAGCCTTGCTCCTGGCCGATGACTTCTTGGAGACCGATCGGAAACCCGTACGTGTCGTAGAGGCGAAACGCGACCTTGCCGGGGAGTGAGCGAGCGCCGCCTTGCTCGACCCATTCGTCGTTGTCGGCGATGAGCTGAAGTCCGCGATCCATGGTGCGGCGGAAGCGTTCCTCCTCTTGAAGCGTGATGTCCTCAATCAGGGCGCGGCGCTCGGTGAGCTGAGGGTAGACGTCGCCCATCTTGTCGGCGACGCGAAGGGCGCAGTGATGCAGGAACGGCTCCCCGATGCCGAGGCGGTGTCCGTGACGAATCGCCCGTCGCATGACCCGGCGAAGCACGTACGCGCGGCCGTCCTTGTCGGGGAACACCCCTTCCGAGATCAGGAACGCCGTGGTCCGGGCGTGGTCCGCGATGACCCGCATGCTGACGTCGTCCTCAGACTGACTCGATCGATAACGCTTCCCCGAGATTTCGGCGGCCAAGTCGACGATCGGCCGCAGCAGGTCGGTGTCATAGTTGCTCAAGACATCCTGCTTGATGACTGCGATCCGCTCGAGGCCGGCGCCGGTGTCGATCGACGGAGCCGGCAGCGAATCCATCTGGCCATTGGCGTGGCGCTCGAACTGCATGAAAACGAGGTTCCAGAGCTCGAACCAGCCGCGGCCGTCCGCGTCTGGCTCCTCGCCAAACTTGCGCGGGTCGACGTCGTCCAGGCCAAGGCAGTAGTGAATCTCGGAGCACGGTCCGCAGGGGCCGGTGTCGCCCATCTGCCAGAAATTGTCCTTGGCGCCGCATCGGATGATGCGCTCGTTGGGAAAGCCCGTGACGTCCTTCCAAATTGCAGCGGCTTCGTCGTCCGCCGGCGCGAGCCCCTCCTCGCCTCCGAAGACCGTAACGACGAGGCGCTCGGGGTCGAGCTCGAGCGTGTCGATGAAGTAGTCCCAGGCAAATTTGATCGCGTCGCGCTTGAAGTAGTTCCCAAACGAGAAGTTCCCGAGCATCTCGAAAAAAGTGTGGTGCCGCGCGGTGACCCCGACGTTCTCGAGATCGTTGTGCTTGCCGCTGATACGGATGCACTTCTGCGACGAAGTAGCGCGCGAATACGGCCGCTCTTCCTTACCGGTGAAGACGTCCTTGAACTGCACCATGCCTGCGTTCGCGAACATGAGCGTCGGATCATTCGACGGGACGAGCGGACCCGAAGCGACCCGCTCGTGCTCGCGCTCCGCGAAGAACCGAAGGAACGATTCCCGAATTTCGGATGAAGAGGCCATTCCCGACGATTGCTAGCGCTTGTGCAGCGCCCACGCAACGCCTGTGCTAGAGGCTTCGCCGTGCTGACGTGCCTCCGCGTCCGGAGCTTCGCTATCATCGAAGCGCTCGAATTTGAGCTCGACGCCGGGCTCAACATCGTCACCGGTGAAACGGGCGCCGGAAAGTCGATCCTGGTCGATGCGCTCCAACTCGTGCTCGGCGCCCGGGGGCGGCCCGAAGTGGTGCGCACCGACGCCGAAGCCGCCGAGGTGGAGGCGCTTTTCGATCTGACCGGCCAAGCCGAAGCGCTGGCCGCATTGCGCGACCTGGGCGTCGAGACCGACGGGGAGCTCTTGATCCGCCGAGTCGTCAGTGCGAGCGGCCGAACCCGGGCCTACGTCAACGGGCGGCTCGCCACCCTGGCCCAGTTGAAGGAAGTGACCAAGGGCCTCGCGGACATCTCGTCCCAGCACGAGTACCACTCGCTAGCCGACTCACGGCATCATCTGACTTATCTCGATGCGTTCGCGAGCCACGCGCCGCTGGTCGAGGAGGTGGGTCAGGCTCATGCGGCGCTCGTCGAGGCGGCGGCGCGGCTCGAGGAAGTGGTGACGGAAGAGCGCGGCAAGGCGGACCGCGAGGACTTGCTTCGCTACCAGGTCAACGAAATCGAAACGCTACGGGAAGCGCTGGAGAACGAGGAGGCGCTCGTCGTGGAGCGTGAGCGGCTTCGGCACGCGGAGAAGCTCGGCACAGCGGCAGGCGAAGCGGAGGCGAAGCTCTACTCGGACGATCAGTCGATCTGCGGCTCGATCTCACGAATCGCTTCGTCGGTGGAGCAGGCATCCAGTTTCGATCCGAGCCTCGTGCCGATGGCTGCGCAGGTCCGCGACGCCCTGGTTCAGCTCGAAGACGCGGCATCGGAGCTCGGAAGCTACGCGCGGGAGCTCTCATTTGATCCGAACCGATTGGGAGCACTCGAAGATCAGATCGATCGCTTGTCGCGAGTGAAGAGGAAGTACGGAGACACCGGCGCGGAGATCCTCGCCTACCGCGACCAGGCCGCCGCAGAGCTCGACTCGCTCGAACGGTACGAGGAGCGCCTCGACCGCTACCAACGCGAGTTCGATGAAGCGCTCGAAGAGGCGTCACGCGCGGCCCTCGCCCTCCGCGGCAAACGGCGAACTGCAGCGGCCAAGCTCAGCAAGGCGATCAGCAAGGAGCTGTCTTCGCTCGGCATGGGCGAGGCCAAGGTCACGGTGGAGCTGGCCGCCCTCGAAGGCGGCCCACGCGAGCTTCAAGTCGAGGGCGCACGTCTCTCGCCGACCGGAATCGATCACGCCGAGCTCCTGATCGCCCCCAACCGCGGCGAAGAAACCAAACCGCTCCGCAAAATCGCCAGCGGCGGTGAGCTCTCCCGCGCAATGCTCGCAATCAAGCGCGTGCTCGCAGGCCTGGGCCCCGCAAGCCTTTACGTCTTCGACGAAGTCGACGCCGGAGTCGGCGGCGCCGTCGCCGAAGTCATCGGCCGCAAAATCCACGAGGTCGCCCAGCACAGCCAGGTCCTGTGCATCACCCACCTGCCCCAAATCTCCGCATACGCGGATGCCCACTACCGAGTGCACAAAGAGGTCGTCGGCAAGCGCACGAAGAGCGACATCCGCTTGCTCTCCGACAAAGAACGCCTGGAAGAAATCGCCCGCATGCTTGGCGGCGTCACCATCACCGACCAGGCCAGAGCGGCGGCGCAGGAGCTCATCCGCGGGGCCGAGGTCTAGGCGTTCGCCCACGCCGGCACTGACACTGACGCGGCCACTGCTACTGTCGC
>JBGUEF010000041.1:0-15872 GCA_041821485.1 Deltaproteobacteria bacterium | reverse complement strand
AGTCGCGAGGCTGCGATTTCTCTCCGGGGATCCACGTGGCAAGCGTGTCGCGGTCCTTGCTGGGGTGGGCGGCAATGGAGGAGGCGCTCTGGTCTGCGCACGCCGACTTGCGAATTGGGGCGCATCCGTCGAGGTGTTTGTGAGCAAGCCCCGCCAAGGGTTCACCGAGGTTTCAGGCCACCAATTCGACATCGTCAGATCGATGAACATCCCCTCCACGACGGCCGCGCCGCGAGCCGATGCTTCCTACGACTTGGTGATCGACGGGATCATCGGATACAGCCTCAGAGGCGCGCCCCGCGGGGCGGCAGCAGACATGGTCCGTTGGACTAGGACCCAATCCGCTTCTGTGCTGGCGCTCGACACACCCTCGGGCGTGGACGCTTCCAGTGGCTCTGTGCTCGACCCGGCGATTCGCGCCACCGCCACCATGGCCCTGGCCCTGCCAAAAGAAGGCCTCCGCGCCGAGTCCGCGCGTGCGCATGTTGGCGAGCTCTATCTCGCCGACATCAGCGTGCCACCGGCCCTCTACGCGGAGCCCTCCCTCCGCCTGCACGTATCAGCGATTTTTGCACAGTCCGAGATCGTACGCCTGGTGTGACGATTTCGTCGGCAGACGAGGGCGAAGGGGAGCTCGGCGCTAACCCGCTCAAGCGTCGGTCTCGCCAAGCTCGTTGATCTCTCTACCCAAGAAGTAGTCAATCACTGTTCGTATCAGGACGATGATTCCGAGTTGTACGAGCGAATAGAAGACCTCGCCGTGGAAGAAGTCCCCTGGTCACCCTCGTGCCTCGCCACCGCGACGAAGCTGTCGATGATGTCCGAGACGATCATCAGCTCGAGGGCGTACAGGATGTGGGCGCCCACCACGCAGCGCAATCGCCGGATCGAGACGAGGCGTTGTTCCCAGGGCTGCCGATCAAGCTCGGTGCGCACCCATCCTAACGCGCCCCGCGCGAAGCCGAGGGTCAGCAGGGAAAGCCCGAAAAGATCGGCCGCGTAGGCAACGGCCTCGAAAAGCGAGGTGATGTGTTCGATCATCGGTTCCAACTACAATGGTTCACGCCGACGCGGAACCGAAAGCACCTCGCACGACGCCTCGAAACCGATCTGCCATTTCTGGTATTGGCTGCGAGCGCCTTCCGATCCGCTATCAATGGGCCCGATGGGCTAAGAGCGCGGCACTTACGCGCAAGCCGGAATCGATGTACAGTCGCCCGCTCAATGAACGACTATCCGCAAGTTTGGGAAGAGCCGGTGCGCGGTGGCTATCCCGATCCTTCGGCGCTTTCACTGTCTGGACTCGAGCGCATGCGGGCGTGGGTGAAGGGACAACTCCCGGAGCCCCCGATCGGCCGCTTGATCGGCATGCGTCCAGTCGAGGCCGGCGTCGGCACATGCACGTTCGTCACGCCTGCAAGCGAGTGGCTCCAGAGTGGCACGGGGCACTATGCTGGTGGAGTCGGGGCGCTTGTCGCCGACGCCTCCCTCGGTTGCGCGGTGTTGTCGGGTGTAGCGCCTTGGTCTGTCATCGCGACGTCACAGCTTTCGATGAGCTTTCTCAGGCCGGCCGGACCGTGGAGCGGCAGACTCACCGCACGGGGAAAGTTGATCCACACGACGCCCACCGTCGGCCTGTCCGAAGTGCACGTCGAAGACGTAGACGGTCGCCTGATCGCCCACGGCACGAGCCGCTGTTTCATTCAACGCATCAAGCCATTCGAGACCGAACCATTCGTCGCCAAAGAGATCGTTGCTCCAAGCTACGACACGCCCGACCCCTATCTGCGTCCCGTGCAGGGAGAAAATCTTCCCTCCAGCACGTGGGCCGACATGAGCGGGCTTGAGTGGGCCCGTGCGCTCAAGACCGGGGAGACTCCGCCCGCGCCACTCGCCACCCTGCTCGGGTACCAGATGATCGAACCTGAGGAAGGCGCCGTCACGATGGCGATGGAGAATCACGAGTGGCTCTGCAACCCGGCTCGCATGGTCTATGGGGGCGCCATCGCCAACATCGCCCACGATGCAATGGCGATGGCCCTGCACACGACGCTGCCCAAGGGCACCACGTACGCGACCCTGGACTTGACCGTCAACTTCGTCCGACCGGCTCCCCCTGACCGCGGAAAAATGGTCGCTCGCGCACACGTCCTCCACAAGGGGCGCACTTTCGGCGTCACGGGCGCCGACGTAAAGGCTCCGAACGGCAAGACCGTCGCCACCGCCACCGCCTCGTGGATGATCCTCGAAGGCCGACCGTTCCCAGACCAACGCGACTACGCAAGGGAGTTCCCAAGCACGGGCTAACCCGATCACCCCGTGCCCTAGGGAGCTCGTTGTCGCTCCCGACTACGCTCCGCACATGACACAGACCAACGCACGAGCACCTGTCGGTGCTCACGCGGCCCTCTCTTAGCTCATTGGGGGCGGTCAACTGCGCGGTACTAGATGTTATGTCGCGCGATGGGCGGCGCGGACAGCCTCTTTGAATTCGCTATGCCCCGTGACCGATCACCTGAACGAGAGTCTGCGAGACCAAGCCGAGCTCATCGAGAATCTCAAGGGCGCCATGCAGCTCCATGAGGCCGCCGAACGCCAACGACGCGCGGCCGAATCGCGCCTCCGGGACACGCATCAGGGAGATGACGCCTGACCGCGTCTGAAGCGAACGCTCGCTATCAGGCCGAGCGCTGCGAAGGCGCCGAGGAACAGGAAGAAATGTTGGTGCCCGGCAACACCTGGAGATCGGTCGAGTAGCCACCCTCCAGCGAGCGCAACGAACACGTCCGGCGTGTACCCAATGACGGAGACCAACCCGACCGCGGTGCCTGTAGCCTGGATGGGAACGGACCCTTCCTCGAAGAGCGCAAAGTAGACGCCACGCAAGCCAAACACCGCGGCGGAGCTCACGAGCACGTTGGCGTAGAGGACCCATCGGGTCGACGGTGAAGGTTCGACCAGGGCGAACCAAAGGTACGACACCACCATCGTCGCGAAGCAAAGCGCGGAAACACGAGACGCTTTGAAGCGATCACCCAAGAGGCCCGCACCGAACGCAGCGACCGGTCTGACCCACGCGCCGAGCGAAGTCACCTTCGCCCCTTCGACCTCATTCATTCCGTACGCCTGAACGGCGAACAGCGAATAGTCGTCAATCCCTTTGTATCCGACGTAGGCGCTCACCACGATGAGCGCCTGCAGCCACACGGCTCGTAGACGCACGACGTTCGCGAGGTTGCCGAAGACCGGTGGGCGATGCTCGGCGCTCGGGTCTCGTTCCGGCACGAAGAGCCAGCAGAGGAGTCCCGCCCCGACGGTCGTCGCAGTGTACACGAGGATGACGTTGCGAAGCGCTTCTGCACGCTCGGTCACGGTGGCGGTCGTCGGGTTTTCTGGCAGCATCGCCTCAAACACGAACACGGCACTCGCCGCCACGACCGCCGCAAAGAGGCCACGGCCGCCGTCGAGGAGACCATAGGCGCGGCCTTGCTCATGAAGGCCGCCCCACTCTCGCGTGGCGCGAATGAGTGCACCCCAAAACAAGAGAATCGTCGTAAGGCCCCAGTAGGCGAAGAGCCACCAAGTCCCGCGGTAACCGGGAACGCTGGCGAAATAGAAACCCCCAAGACTCGTGCACAACAGGGACCCGGTCAGAAGTCTCCGGGCGGAGAAGCGGTCGGCCAGCAAGCCTCCGGGAAAGTAGGCAAGCATGGCGACCACTCCGTACGCCGCTTGGACGGCGCCGAGCTCCGTGTTCGTAAACTCGAAGACCTCCAACACCGTCGGCCGGAAGAAGCGCGTGACGTGAAACGGCAAGCCGAACACCGCCTCGCCGGCAACGATCAGGCACCCGATGAACAGGAGGCGCTCGAGCTTCGGTTTCTCGCTCACGCCATCCCCGCGCGGCTTAATCCTCAATGCCGTGTTGCTCAAGGAAATTCTCGGGAATCGACGCCGTCATGCGTCCTACCAAGGCGTAATAGAAAAGCTGCGTGCCTTCCATCGAAAGACGGTGACGGTAAAGCTCGAGATGGTAGATATCGAGGTACTTCGAGAAGATCAGTTCGCGGACAAGACGCGAAAAACCGGAGTGCTCTTCGGAATCGAGAAACGTCTCTTTGATGTTGAAAGCCAGCCAACCCTTGGTCCGCAGAAGCTTCATGGCATTGAAAAAAGCTCGGGGTGGAATGTCGCCAAAGCCGAGAGCGGCGACGCACGTCAGACAGTCAAAAGACCACTCCTGAAGGTCTTCCAGCATGTCAGTGTCCAGTCGTCCGAAGTCAGCCACGTAGTAATCGTCGTAGACCTGGGACCGGTCGCGGTAAGCCGCATCACGGGCCTCCGGAATGATATCCGCGCCGACCAGCCGAGCGACTCCGTCCCGTTTGAGCACCTCGCCCATCATTCCGTTACCGGCCCCCAGATCGAGCACTCGCAGTTCGTTGACCGGCTCGCGGACTGTGTTGAGGGCACGCTTGAGAAGATCGGCAACCTTAACGGGGGAGTTGCACTTCAGGCGATCGTAGAAGATTTGCTCGTATAAGCCGGGCCGCTTGTAGATTTCGGCGTAATCATGGAACCGAAAACGGCGATTCTTGCCGTTTTCGACCAGATTGAAGAAGACTTCGTCTTGTTCCAGACGCTTAGAGCTTAGAGGCGGAAATTTAATTCGATGTCGCTGTGGCATGCTCGTATCTACTCAGAACCTCGTCCAGGCACAACCGCTGACGTTTCCGCGTTCGAGGTCAAGCTCGCCTACCCTGCGGCGTACTCGAGTACGCCTCAGTCGCTCGCTGCGGGGGCGCTCGGCCAGGGCCTTCGTTCTTACTATCAGCCTCAAACGTCCGTGAGCGCGAGCTGAGGACTCTCGGCCCTCTTGACGACGAGCTTGATGCCGTCAGCTTCGGCATGCTTCGTGAAGTCCCGGATCACTTCGCGCACGTCGTGGTCGAGGATTCGGGTGCCGGTCATATCTATGGTGAGCGAGCAATCGGCAGGGACCTCGCGGAGGATACGTTTGAGCGCCGCCTTGTTGAGGAAAGTCATATGTTCTGTGAGACGAATGGTGAAGCAGCCAGCCGAGGTCTCTTCGCGGTAGAAGTCGAGTTGGTAGTTGTAGATTAGGATCTCGAAGAAGGCCGTGGCCATCCCAAGCATCACGCCCAGCAACAGATCGGTGAGCACCAAGCACACGATGGTCACGATGAACGGCGTGAACTGCCAGAAGCCCTCCTTCCACATCTGTCGGAACAACGAAATCCGTGCGAGACGGTAGCCGATCACGAGCAGGATCGCGGCTAGGCACGAGAGCGGGATTTCATTGAGCAGGCTCGGAATCGCCGCGACACAAACCAGCAGCAAAACCCCGTGGAAGAAAGCAGAGAATCGAGTCTTGCCACCGGCATCCACGTTGGCCGAGCTGCGCACGATGACCTGGGTGACGGGGATGCCACCCAGGAGCCCAGAGACGATGTTGCCGATGCCCTGGGCCTTGAGCTCTCGGTTGGTCGAGGTCACGCGCTTCTCGGGGTCGAGATTGTCGGTCGCTTCGACGGACAGCAGCGTCTCGATGCTGGCGATGAGAGCCAATGAAAACCCCGTCGTGTAGAGAGCCGTGTTCGTGACCTGCGAAAAGTCCGGCCGCGTGAAGTTGGAGAAGAACTCGCCCACTGAGGAAGAGAGGGGCACGGCGACCAACTGCTCCGACGAGATCGCGAGCGCAGGGGCAAACTGGCCAAACGCCTTGTGCAGCCCGATGCCGAGCACGACGACCAAGAGGGGCGCTGGGATGGCCTTGGCAAGCTTCTTGTCTGTGAACTTCGGGTGCTGCCACAGCAGCAGCACCGCCAACGACACCAAGGTGACGATGATGGCGCCGGGGCTCAACGCACCGAGCGCGTAGCCGATCTCGCTAAACGTGTTGTGCCCGTCTCGCTGAAAGAATTCGAGCTCGCCCTCCCAAGACTGGTCGTATCCAAGCGCATGCGGGATCTGTTTCAGGATGAGGATGATTCCAATGCCGGCCAGCATTCCCTTGATGACGCTCGAGGGGAAGTAGTGAGCCACGACACCGGCCTTCAGGAACCCTGCGGCGACCTGGACCACACCACAAAAGATCACAGCCAGGAGGTACGCCTCGAACCCGAAGCTTTCGATCCCCTGCGCCACCATCACGGCTAGACCCGCCGCCGGGCCGCTCACGCCGAGCCGCGAGCCGCTGAACAGAGAGACGACCATGCCACCGACGATCCCGGCGATCACCCCACTGAAGAGTGGCGCGCCCGAAGCCAGCGCGATCCCGAGACAGAGCGGAAGCGCCACCAGAAAAACGACCACGCCTGCGCGCGTGTCCTGCAGGAAGTATCGTGGCTCAAACATGGGCAGCGGACAGCGAACCAAACTGGCTAATCATCGCGGGACCATAGCAGAGGAGCGGGCGTGGGGGCTCGGCCAGGAACGAAAATCCCTCCGTCCGATGAGTACGAAAGTGCGCTCCGCGAGCTCCTCGCCATCGAGACCACCTCGCACGACGCCTCGAAACCGATCTGCCATTTCTGCCTCTCGCTTGAAGCCTGTTGGGGTCCGCGTATTGTGCAGAACGCCTTATCTGTCTACCTTCGGTTTTCGGAAAGAGTGCATTTGTGTCGGCTATCAGCACCTATTTTAGGCGACCTTGGGATCGAATTGGGTCTACTATGGCGAGGAACTCGTCTGCGAGGGGGAAGCCTTATTCGCTGTGTCTTCACTCGTCGATCGGAAGACCCACGAGCACAAATCAGGTCGCACGACGAGTACCCTCAACGCAAGGACCAGACGATGAACGACAAGAAGGTGGAAAACGGCGTCAATGTTGAAGCGCTGCTCGGCGCACGCGAAGCGCTTCGAGATGCGCCGGAGGGGGCCAAATTCGCCTGGCGCGCAACCTGCAAGTGGATCAGCGGCACCCATAGTCGCTCGACCGTGAACGGCTTTTTTGGGCTCGGTAAGGAGCAAAAGCACCGGACGGAGTTCACCTTCGAAGCGGATCACCCGGAGATCTTCGCCTCCGAGGATAACGGGGCCACGCCCGTTGAGTTGGTGCTCGCGGGCCTGGCCAGTTGCCTCACCGCCGGCATTGCGTCGGTGGCCCAGAACCGGAACATTCAACTTCGGGCGGTCACCGCAACGCTCGAGGGCGGGATGGATATCCAGGGAATCCTCGGCATCGACAAGGACGTGCGCACCGGTTTTGATGGGATCAAAGTGACGTACGAGATCGACGCCGATGCATCGAAGGATGACATCAAGGCGTTGGTCGCCCAGTCGCAGAAGCGGTCGGCGGTGTTCGACATCGTCACCAACCCGACAAACGTCACCGTCGAGGTCGTCTGACCCACGAGTGCCAGAGTTCGGCGCGGTTCGAGTGACCGTGCGTACGAGTGCCGTCGTCTTGGGAGCCGGACATGCCGGCCTAGCCATGAGTCGCTGCCTCACCGAGCGCTCGGTCGACCATGTGGTCCTCGAACGCGGCGAGGTGGCCAACTCATGGAAGACCGAGCGCTGGGACTCGCTGCGCCTTCTGACTCCCAACTGGCAGACTCGCTTGCCGGGCTGCGCATACGAGTGCGATGATCCGGATGACTTCATGACGATGCCCGAAGTCATCGGTTTCATGGAGCACTATGCTCAGGTGATCTCTGCGCCGGTCGAGACTCACACGACGGTGACATCGGTTCGTTGCCACGACGACGGATACGAAATCGAGACGACTCGCGGAAGCTGGCAATGTCGGGCCGTGGTCCTCGCGGCAGGGGCTTGCAACATTCCCAATGTACCGCGTGTAGCTGAGGCGCTTCCATCGTTTCTCGAGACTCTCACACCGGTGCGGTACCGGAACCCGACGCAGCTCCCCGAGGGCGGCGTGCTGCTCGTGGGCGCCTCCTCGACCGGCCTCCAGCTCGCGCATGAGATCCATTCGTCGGGCAGGCCCGTGACCCTTGCAGTGGGCGAGCACGTCAGGTTGCCCAGGGTCTACCGCGGCAAGGACATCCTGTGGTGGATGGACGCTGCCGGCCTGCTCGACATGACCTGGGACCAGGTGGACGACATCCGCAGAGCACGCAAGGTCCCGTCTCCCCAGCTGATCGGGTCGGATGAACGAGCGACCTTGGACCTGAACGGTCTTTCCAAGATGGGAGTGAAGCTCGTTGGCCGTTTCGCGGGAGTCAATGGCCACAAAGCGCAGTTCTCGGGATCTCTGTCCAACGTGTGCGCGCTGGCCGACCTCAAGATGAACAGGTTACTCAATACCGTGGACGACTGGGCGCTGGAGCACGATCTCCACGACGCCGTCGGCCCAGTCGAGCGTTTCGAGTTGACACGGGTGCCCGCATCTCCTCCCCTCAGCATCGATCTCGACGGCGGTGAGATTCGCACTGTGATCTGGGCGACTGGATTTCACCCGGACTATTCCTGGCTGGATGTGCCAGTGCTCGATCGCAAAGGTCGAATCCGCCACGAGGCCGGCGTCGTCGACTCACCGGGGATGTATTTGATGGGCTTGAACTTCCTCCGTCGTCGCAAGTCTTCGTTCATCCACGGCGCCGGAGATGATGCGCGCGACCTCAGCGATCACCTGCTTGGCTATCTGGACACCACGAGATGATAGGCGCTTCAGAAGCCTTCTTGCTCGGCTCATCGTTCTCTGAGTGGCTCATCAATCTGAAGCGAGCAGCGATGGGCGTCGCCGGGCCATCGAGCAGTCACGAGATTTCTGTCGCGCTTCGTTCCGCGAGGGCTCACTCAGCTCCGGAATTGTGCAGAACGCCTTATCTGTCTACTTTCTCCTACTGGAGATAGGGCGGTTGTTTCGACTAGAGGCGTGACACGAAAGGTTACTGAATGCGCAAGCTCGTTGTCTGGATGCTGGTTGGAGGGATTGTCGTCATCCTGCTTGGGCTTGGCGCGCTCCGTGTGACGGCGGTGCAGGACGGGATCGCGCAGCGAGTCGTCGAGCGGCGCCTGAGCGAGCAGCAACAGGCCCTGTTCGAACCGGACGCGCTCCGTGCGTTGATCTGCGGGAGCGCCTCCCCGCTCCCGCATCCGAGTCGCGCGAAGGCCTGCGTCGCCGTGTTCGCTGCCAACCGTTTTTGGGTCGTCGATACTGGGACGGGTTCGTGGAATACGCTTGCGATGCTGGGGCTCGACGCCTCGCGTGTGGGCGCCATCTTGCTCACGCACTTTCACTCGGACCACATCGGTGACCTCGGAGAGTTCAATCTCCAGACCTGGGCGGGAGGGCGCGATGCTCCGTTGACGGTCTACGGTCCGGCGGGTGTCGAACGCGTCGTGGCCGGATTCAACGAAGCGTACGCGCTCGATGCAGGGTACCGAACGGCCCATCACGGTGCCGCACTCATGCCGCCTGAGGCCTCCCAGATGCGAGCGATCACAATCGAAGGGCCCCAGAACAGCGGGGTGCCCGCGGTCGTGTTCAAGGAGGATGGCCTGACGATCACCGCGTTTCCGGTGCAGCACGACCCCGTCGTTCCCGCGTACGGCTATCGATTCGACTACAAGGGCCGATCTCTGGTGGTCAGCGGCGACACGATCAAGTCCGCATCGTTGACCGCCGCCGCCAGAGGCGTCGACGTGCTCATTCATGAGGCCCAATCCGACGAGATGGTGGACACCATCGGCCGAATCGCGACGCGCGTCGGTCGCTCACGCATCGCGACCATCATGAAAGACATTCAGAACTACCACACGACCCCTGTCGAAGCGGCAGAGGTCGCAAACGAGGCGCAGGCTAAGCTCTTGGTGATGTATCACTTGAATCCGCCTCCGCCGGCACGCTTGGTGGAGCGAATTTTCGCCCGCGGCGTCGATGAAGTCCGTGACGAGGGGTGGATCCTAGCGGACGATGGCACGCTGATCACGCTCCCCGCGGACTCCGAGCTCGTCGCAGTTGAACAACTGTAGGGAGGATGCATTGTCGCGGGCATTCTTCATCCATGACTACACCCGCTCCATCCGAGTGGTCTGATTTCAGCAAGTCGCAGACCCAACCGCGCATTCACTCCGTGTGCAGTTCAAAGCAGCGTTGATTCGTTCTTGTGGCCCGACCACTTGGGTAGGCCGTCGTCGATGTCTGTCACGCGCGTGGCGTAGAAGATGTGGCACCTGGGGCGGAAGGTGTCGGGGACTTGCCGAGGCGTGCCGAAGTCGAAGAGCGTTGGGAAGGCTAGCCACATCCTGCGCCCTTCGTCGGCGATCAGGGTGCCACAGTGCGCACAGCTCACCTTGCAGGGCAGGACTCTGTCGCGGCGGTCGAGCTCGCTGTTGTAAAAGCGCAGATCGTCGACCCCAGCGACGAGCCGGACGTCGCGCTTGTGGAAGATGGCAGCCCATTGCATCTGGGCTCCGTGCAACACCTGGCAGGCTCGGCAATGGCAGATCTTCGCATCGACGGGGTCTGCACAGACCTCGTAGCGAACCGAACCGCAATGACAGCGCGCGCGGTACTTCGCAATGAAACCCTCGTCTTCCGGCGACCCGTAGCCCGGGCCGAGCCCGAATGCGCTGAAAGCTTCGATGCTCAAAGCAGAACCTCCACCGCAGAATGACAACCCGCGGACACGAAGGATGCAACCCCAGTCGGCCAAGCGAGAGAAAGAACGAAACCGCGCAGCCTCATCACTCCTGATACCGCGAACCAGGTGACGGCCGGAGATCATTGATGGCAATCTCGGCCCCAGGGGCCGAGATGCCAGATCTAGTCAACACGAGTGAATACAAGAAGCTCCTCGCCGATCTCCGCCGCATCATCCGCGAGGGCAAAGAGGAGGCCGAGCGTGCTGCCACCCAGGCGCTGATCGAGAGCTACTGGTCGGTCGGTCAGCGCATCGCGCGCGAGAAGCTGGTGATGAAAGTCCGTGTCACCAACAGCAAGCTCGCCGCACCAGTGGCGTTCACGCTCCTCTACGCGCGCACGAATCAGCCCCGGTGACGAACGAGCGCGAAGTCAAAGGGTGATCAAATCGCCAAGGCGCTCGACGACCTCGTCTCGCTTGCTCGCAGCCAAATCTTTGTCGAGCGAGGCCATCACGAGCTGAGCCGTCGGGCCGTCGAGGGAAGACCGGAGCAATCCCAAGAACTTTGGCGGCGCAACGAGAACCACGCTCCTGTATCGATTCTGCACGCGAGCATCCTGGAGCTTGTCGGCCAGCGATCTCGCGAAGTCCGAAACCGCTCTATCGTGCGGGCCTTCGCTCTGGCCCATCGACGCGCGGCTCGGGTCACCGCTGTTTTTGCGGAAAGAGCGGCCAGGACGGTCGGAAGCCATGTCCCGATCCCGTGCTCGACCCTCGGGGTGCTCGACCTCCTCGATCAGCTCTAGCCCCGTTCCGCGACCGCGGTTCTCGAAGAATCGAGCCCCCGCCTCGTGAGCGACTACAATCCATGTGCTGGTCGTCATCTGTCCTCCCTAGTTGCAACTCAGGATGTGGGTAGTGAACGAAGCGCCTGGAGCTCGATTATCTGCTTCGAGTCGTCTCCGGCGATGACCTCGATGCTCGACAGCATCCCCCATTCTTCGCGATTGTAAATCTCTTTCGGCCTCGTCACCCGGTGGGAAACGTCGGCCCCTGATTAGCTTGCGGTAAGTGCGTCGGGCAATGACCCGACCCGGGTTGGCGTTCCGGCACGACCCGCCGCCGCCCGCCAACCTCGATGTCGCCGGCCAAACAACCCGGCGACATGATAGGCCGCCAACCCGGGTGAGGTCGTGGCGGATGCCATCGCTGTCGCCGAGCCGGCCTCACTCGCCAGCAGGGCGTCCGTTCGCCGCCGTCGACCGGATCGGGTGCTCGTCGGCAGTTTGCCAAGGCACGTCCGGCCACCAGCGCTCCGGGGCGTTCGAGCTCTCAGGCTCGATGCTCTGTCCGGGTCGCGGAAGCGCCATGTTCACCCCTGCGTTTTCAGCGGCGATCAACGCGCGTTCTGCCGGTTCGGTCCATCCGTGCATCGCGAGGTCGAACAACCCCCAGTGGACGGGCACGAAGAACTTTCCGCGTAGCCACTGGTGCGCGAGCACTCCCTGCTCCGGCCCGAGATGCCAATCCGGCCAAAGCGCGTGATACGCCCCAGTGTCGATGATGGTCAGATCGAACGGCCCGAGCTCCGCGCCGATCTTCTTCAGATCATCGAACAACCCCGTGTCGCCGGAATAGAACACGCTGTGTTCGGGACCGAGCAAAGCCCAACCCGCCCAGAGCGTCGCGTTTCGGTCCACGACGCTGCGCCCCGACGCGTGTCGCGCCGGCGTGCAAACGACTTGCAGTCCCTCGATGCTCCGCCGATCCCACCAATCGAGCTCGATGATTCGCTCTTTGGGCACGCCCCAGTGCTCGAGATGTGCGCCAACGCCAAGAGGGACGAAGAAGACGCTGTCCCAATCCTTCATGGCCGCCAGCGTGGGGTAGTCGAGGTGGTCGGGATGATCATGAGAAACAAGCACCGCGTCGATTGCTGGCAGGTCATCGAGGGCCACCGGAGGCTCGTACCAGCGTTGCGGTCCAACCCAGCTGACCGGCGAAGGAGATGGTCCCCAGACCGGGTCGGTGAGCACGCGCTTGCCATCGATCTCGATCAACATCGACGAGTGTCCGAACCAGGTCACCCGCAGCCCGGTCGCCGGTGGCGTGTCGAACGCCGAACCATCACCGCGAACCACCGGGATGTCCTGCTCTGGATGCTCGGGCGCTGCGTGGTCGCTCCCATCAAGCATCGCGCTGGCAACCCTTGCGATCGAGAAGTCGTCAAACAAGGGTTGCGGATTCTCGAACCCGTCCTCATCCCACTGCGGCGAGCGCTTCATCCGTGCGAGCCGCTCCCCATCAGCCCGCTTGCCAAACGCAGCCCAGTTTGCCGTGACTACGACCGCGCCAGAAAGCAGCACCAGTCCCACGAGCGCGATGAGCGCCGCGCCGACTATCTTCAAAACCCTTCCACCGCGTCGCAAGGCTAGTCTCACCGGAAACCAGCTTGGTCAGAATCCGAGCACAACGCCAGAATGAGGGGAATGGCGACGGGCTGAACTTACTTGGTCATCGACCCCATGGCCGTCCCGACCTCGAGCCTCGTCGCCTCACGAGCCCCTATCGTGAGCGTGGTTCGCGACGACCGAGACAGCTTCAAGATGTTTCCCATCGACGTGGGCGCGCGGGACTTCCACCCCGATCTAGTGGATGACTGGATCAGCCTGGGCTTGGAGAACAGCACGTTGCCTGACTCGTGGGCCACTTTCCATGGTTCAACCGAGGCGAATCCGGCGTGCCTGGAAATCGACTACTGCGAATAGCCCCCCACTAACCCCGCTTCCGAGCGGTGATGATCATGCGTTCGGAGTCGCGGTCATAGACACGTTGATCGAAATCGCCATGGGCAACGACGAGCTCGAGGCCCGCGTCTTCGAGAGCTTCGAGGGTTTCCTCAAGACGTAGATAGCGGTGGCGGATCGTCGCTAGGATCTCTTCTCCATTGTCTTCGGCCAGATAGCGATAGTGGACCGTGAAGCGTTGAGCGCTCCGGTCGTATTCACTCCGCTCGAAGACCCGCCAACGTTTCCCGCGCGCGTCGACCGTCGCGATCTCACCTTCCTCGTCGAAGCCCTCATCGAAGGAATCGTCCTCGTGGATGGGATCGCCTGCATATCCGTCAAACACGAGAAGCCCTTCCGCGGCAAGCGCCTTCTCGACTTGCACGAAAGTGCGCCGGACGCTCTCGAGGTCCGGAAGGCAATAGATGCCATTGAAGGGGACCAAGACACGGTCGAAGCCGCCTCCGACATCGAAGGTCTCCATGTCGCCTCGCTGAAGCTCGACCGATGCGGGCAGATTCTTTCGAGCGAGGGCAAGGGTCTCTTCGGAGGAGTCCACGCCGTGGAGCTCCGTGACCTGATCGGCGAGCACGGCGAGGATGCGTCCCGAACCGCAACCAAGCTCCAGCACGCGATCGGCGCCAACGCAAACGGCGCGGTAGAAATCTTCGTCGCCCTCCGTGCCGTTGTGCAAGGACGCGTACAGATCGGCGGGATAGTCCGTGCCCATCAGGCGAATCTACGCCTACTTCTAGCTAGCCGCAGCCCAGATTCACCCTGAGGTTGCTGGCTGCGCGCACCCGGCAGCCACGAGCTCGGCACCTGAGCGACGGCTCTGCTTGACAGGATCCGACGCGGATCTACGACTCCTCCCATGCCAGCGCCCATTGGCTCGGACCTCGTTTGGAAGGAAATCGAAAAGCGCTCGTTCGCCGTGCTTTCCTACGTGAATCCCAAAGGCCAGGCGCGCTCTGCAGGTATCGTCTATGTCGTGATAGACCGGGTTCTATACGTCCGGGCGGCGAAGGATTCGTGGAAGGCGAAGCACATCCTGCTCAACCCCCACGTCGCGCTCAATGTGACGATTGCAAAGCGCGTTCCGTTCATGCCCTGGATCAAGATCCCCGACGCGACGATCGCCTTCAGCGGCACTGCGCGTGTGCTTCCGATGAGCGATCTCGATCCGAAGCTCCTCGAGACCCTCACGGGACGGCTGATCGACCAGCACGGGACCATCGCCGAAAACTGCATCATCGAGATTCGTCCAACCGGTCACTTCGCGACGTACGGCGTCGGTGTGTCTCTCCTGGACATGCGCGACCCGCAGAAGGCTCGGGGCCGCGCGCCTGTCGGCTGATCGCCCGTGAAACAACCCCAACCGGGGTTGCCCCCCGCAACACCCACCTCGGCAGTCAAAACCTCCGTCGTCTGCGGAGGAGTCCTCAACCCGCAGCCCCGTGCGTGGTACTCATCGTCGTCATGAGGAAACTCGCCCTCACATCACTCTTCGCTCTCGTCTTGGTGAGTTGCCTGGCAGCTCCATCGACCGCCGCCGCGCAACTCAAGCTCGACATCAAAGTCTTTATCGGCGTCGGCGAAACGACCTATGTGGCCATGCTCGAAACCGGGCGCGAGCGAGATTTCTTCGGCAGCTACCAAGTCGGCTTCGGCCCGCGCCTTCGCTGGGGCAAGGCGTTCTTCGAAGCGCTCTTCTCCTTCAACCGATGGCTCTACGAGGGTGTGAACCCGAGCTTGGGCGGAACCGAAACCCAAGTGAACTCCTTCGAGCTGCCTTTCCTTGCCGGCTACATCCCGTACAAGAACCCCTACTTCAAATGGTTCGTCTACGGCGGCTATGTGAATCATTTCAACACGAAGATCATCGTTCGGAGAGAAGGGCAGTCCTCGCTCAGGCTCAAACCCAAGGCAGACAACCTCGCCATCTACCAGGCCCTTGCCCGCTTTGGCACGAGCGTGGATCTGGCCATGTTCAATTTCGACTTGAACTACTCCATCAGCATGAACAGCGCGACGTCTACCTCATACAGAACCAGCTACCATCAGCTGCAGCTCAACCTCGCGTACATCTTCTGACAATGGTCACTCCTCTCCTACTGGCGCACAGCCTAGCGGTGGCGGACGGATGGCAACTCGGCAAGGCTAGCGATAGCCACGCCGAGTGGGCCGCTAAAGGGGGACAGATGAAAATCCTAGTTTACGGAGCGGGCAACATCGGCAGTCTCTATGCGGGTCTGCTGAAAGAATCTGGACAGGACGTCTCCATCCTGGCGACGGAGATGCGTTTGGCCGACATCCGCGAGCATGGGATCCAGCTCGAAAACGTCGTTACGGGCAAAAAGACCGCCGTGCACGTCCGAGCCGTCGATCGGCTCGACGCTGATGACGCCTATGACCTCGTTCTAGTCGTCTTGCCCAAGAACCACGTTGCGGAAGTGTTGCCGATACTGGCCCAAAACCGGCAGACGCCCAGCATCATGTTCGTCGGCAATAACGC
>JBGUEF010000040.1:0-16575 GCA_041821485.1 Deltaproteobacteria bacterium | reverse complement strand
ATCATGCAAAGCCGGGTGGCCTATGAACAAATGGATGCCTCAAAAACCTACAGGGAATATGTGGAGCTCAGTTACAGCTTAAAGAAGATGAATCTTGATCATCTAAAAACACGGCAAGAGAAGCTGGCCTTTTGGATCAACCTCTACAACGTGCTCGCCATCCACGGTGTTCTCGCACTCGGGATTCGCGAATCGGTCATGGAAATCCCCTCGTTCTTTGGAGTGGTTGCGTATCGGGTGGGCGACTTCGTGCTCACCCTCGACGAGATCGAGAACGGTGTCCTCAGGCGCAACGCGCCTCACCCGGCAACCGGCTCGCGCCTATTCGACGACGACGACCCGCGGCTCGCGCTCTGCCCGTCGCGCCTCGACCCGCGGATTCACGCGGCTCTGGTGTGCGCATCGACCAGCTGCCCGCCGGTGTCCTTCTATGAAGCGTCGAAGCTGGACACCCAGCTCGAACTCGCGACGCTCAACTACGTGGCATCGGACGTCGAGGTCGACGACGTGAATCGAGTGGTCCGCGTCCCGATCACCTTTCGCTACTACCAAAGCGACTTCGGCAGGGCTGCAGGCGTGCGCCTCTTCCTGGTCGAGCACGCGCGCGATGCTCAACGTGAGGCCCTCGAGGCCGCGTTCGCGGCCGGCTACGAGCTCGACTACCACCGCTACGATTGGTCGCTCAACTCGATGGCTTGAGGGGCGCCCAGCGGTCGCCCTCTTTGCTGACGCGCCCTTCCCGCTCGAGCTTGATCAAGTGCGCTTCGATCGACCGAAGTGCCAAGGGCCAGAGCGCCTTCGGCGTGTCCGCGTACGCGTTGGCAACTAGGTGCCGTGGCCGCGAAGCCTTGCCGCGGGCCTCGAGCGCATCGAGCACCTTGCGTTCGCGCATCAATCGGTGCTCGATGTAGAAGCTCAGGAGCGCTTGCGGCTGCTCGATCAATGCGCCGTGCGCCGGCAACAATCCGGCCGGTTCGAGCGCCGACATCTTTCGAAGTGACTCGAGATACAAGAGCATGTCCCCGTCCGTCGGCTCGACGATGATCGTGCCGACCGAGGCAACCATGTCACCGGCGATCATGACGTTGCTCGCCTCGTCGATGAAGCACAGATGTCCGGGCGCGTGGCCTGGGGTGTGAAGCGCGGTCAATGCAGTCGGCGCCGGACCATCGAGCTCGATTCGTTCGCCTTCTTGAATCAAGCGGTCAATCTCGACGATGCCGTCGAGGCGCTGCGCGGTCATGGCGTGCGCCCAGAGGGGCAGCTGAAGTCGCTCCCGAAGCGCCATCGCGCCTCCCACGTGGTCGGGATGGTGATGGGTGGCCAGGATCGCGACGGGCTCTAAGCCGCGTAGACGGGCAGCCTGGACCCATTGAACCATCACGTCCTGCTCCTCCCGGTAGGGGGTCGCCGGCTCGATGAGCACGGCCTCCTTCGTGCCCACCAGGAAGGTGTTGGTGTGGGTCGCGGGTGGCAGCGTCGGCGTGCGCACCGGAAGCACTTCGATCGTCGGCGCAACCTTCCGCACGCGGTCGGCGACGGACTCTGGGCCGGACGGTTTCACCGGCCTAGCCGCTTACGAGCTCGAGCTCATCGAGCTCCAACTCTTCCTCGGGCACCAGCGCATGAATCATCGATACCGGACCGCTCGGGTAGAAGCGGGCACGGGGCTCATTGAGCAGGCACTCCACCCGGCCTTCGTCTCGCAAGCTCGGGTCGCCGAGTTGATGCATGCATACGCGAACAATCGACTTCACGGTTTCGAAGACGCCCCATCCATCACGGGCCGAAGACACCAGCTCCGGAATGCCTTCGGGCACACCGAGGCGTTCGCTCAGCTCTTCGACGTCGAGAATGCCCGGAAGGTCGCGCTTGTTGTACTGGACGACCATCGGAATTCGATCCGGGTCGATTCCGTCTTGCCGCAGGTTGTAGTCGAGGTTGCGGATGGCGTAGTTGTTTCCCTCGATCGCGTCGGCTTGGCTGTCGATGACGAGCACGACACCGTCGACGTTTCGAAGCACCATTTGGCGCGTCGCGTCCTGGGCGATTTGCCCGGGGACGGAGATGAGATGGAGACGCACGGTGTACCCGCGGAACTTGCCGAGATGGAGCGGTAGGAAGTCTAGGAAGAGCGTCCGCTCGGCCTCGGTGTTCACCGATACCAGTTTGCCCCGCGACTGCGGCCGCGTCTGCGCGTGCATGGTCTCGAGGTTGGTGGTCTTACCACCGAGCCCGACACCGTAGTAGACAATTTTGAGCGTGATTTCGCGCTGCGCGTGGTGAACCAGCGGCATGATCTGGAACTACCTGGGCGCCCGCAAACCGTCAAGAAGCCAGCAAAAGCCCGGCGGCTCAGCCGGCGTCCTCGCGAACGGCGGCGTTGCGTTCCCAGCGGTCCACGGCCGAGCGGGCCGGAGCGTGTTCCGGGGCGGATAGATCCGAATCCGCCCCAATGATGCGATCCGCCAGATCGCTTGCCCGCTCCAGCAATCCCCGATCCTTGGCGAGGTTGGCAAACTGCAGCCCGCTCGCGCCGGACTGACGGTACCCGAAAAGGTGACCAGGTCCTCGCAGCTCGAGATCGCGTTCGGCGAGGCGGAAGCCATCATCGCTGTCACACAGAGCCTGGAGGCGGGCCTCGGCGTCAGTGGATAGCGGCTCCTCGAAGGTGAGCAGGCACGCGCTTCGCTGCCCCGCCCGCCCGACGCGCCCGCGAAGCTGGTGCAGCTGTGCGAGCCCGAATCGCTCGGCCTGCTCGACGACCATGATGTTGGCCTGCGGGATGTCGACGCCGACCTCCAATACTGTGGTCCCGACCAACACTTGGAGCTGGCCCTCTCGAAATGCTTGCATCAGCGCGCGACGCTCTTCCCCGGAAAGGCGGCCGTGAATCTGGCCCACGCGATCATCGCCGAAGCGCGCCTTCATTTCGTCGCATGTTCGGTCGACACCGATCAGCTCGTCCGAAGAGGATATCGCCGGACACACGACGAACGCCCTCCCCTCTGCCGCGAGCGCGCGCTCGATTTGGCGAAACACTGCAACGCGCTGTCCGCGTGGGATCATTTTGGTGGTCGCAGGGACTCGCCCCGGCGGCTTCGCATCGATCGTGGTGAGCTCGAGCCCCGCGTAGAGAACCAGCGCTAGGCTTCGAGGAATCGGCGTCGCGGTCATGACGAGAAGATGGGGCCGTCGCGTCGAGCCACGTGTGCCGAGCCGAAGGCGCTGTGCAACCCCAAAGCGATGCTGCTCGTCGACGATGACCAGACCGAGGTCGGCGAAGCGGATCTCCCCGCTCAAAAGCGCATGCGTTCCGACGACGAGGTCGAGGGCTCCCGTGGCCATGCGATCGAGCATCGAGCGGCGCTGATCCTTGCTCAGCGCCGCGGTGAACACGCCAAGGCGGAGGCCGAGCTCCTCGGCCGTGGGCCTCAAGGTTTCCGCGTGCTGGTCGGCGAGCAGCTCCGTCGGCGCCAAGAACGCGGTCTGTGCGCCGCCAGCTGCAACCTGCGCGCAGGCCACCATCGCCACGGCCGTCTTTCCGCAACCTACGTCGCCCTGAAGCAAACGCCGCATCGGCGTCTCCCTCGTTAGGGACTCGCTCACCTCCGAGACCGCCCCCTGCTGCGCTTCGGTGAGGTCGAAGGGGAAGGCGCCACAGGCCGATTGAACTGCTGGCTCGATCTCGAACCGTCGCGCGACGCCGCCGCGTTCAGAGGCACGCCTCAGCCGAAGAGCGAGCTCCCACAGGACGAGCTCTTCGAGCGCAAGTCTGCGGTGCGCCGCGGTTGTCGGCTCCGCGTCGGCGTGCCCATCGAAGGTCGCCGGGTCCGGAACGTGGATGGCCGCAAGCGCCTCACCGACAGTGCCTGTGCCAACCTCTGCACGTAACGCGGGTGGAATCAGGTCGGGAACCTCGGCGACCGCACGGTCGACTGCCGCACGCACCGCGCGCCGCAGGGCCTTGCGCCGAACGCCGGGAATCTCTGGATAACGGGGCTCGATGGTCCCCGGCACGTCCGCCGCCAGCAACTCGGGATGCGCGATCGTCGCCGTCCCGCGATAGTCGTTAACCCTTCCTGCGACGCGAACCGTCTCGCCCTCCACGAAGCGCCTGCCCAGCCCCGGGATCGCTTGGAACCAAACCAGCTTCAGCTCCCGGTAGCCGTCGTGCCCGGACGGCCCGTCCTGCGGCTCCAGCCGGGCCTCGAACCCCATGCGGCCACCTCGTGGAAAGGATCGAGCCCTGCGAACGACGCCCTCGACCACCGCGTAGTCTCCGTCTTGGAGCGCGTGGATCGGCGTCGGCTGGCGCTGATCGTCGTAGCCGCGGGGCAACAACCACAACAGGTCGCCCACCGACTCGTACCCGCGCTTGCGCAGATGCGCGCCCGTAGTGGGTCCGATCCCGGGCAAGGTCTCAACGGAATGGTCGAGCAGTGTGGGCACCGTTGCTCGCTCCCCCTGCCCGAGGCTTCCGTCAACCCCAGCGGACGTCGCTGACTTCGTAGTTGCGAACGCCGCCTGGAGTTTGGACTTGGACTTCGTCGCCTACTTCCTTGCCGACGATCGCGCGCGCCACCGGAGAAGTGATCGAGATCTTGCCTTGTTCGAGGTCGGACTCGTCGGGCCCGACCAAGCGGTACGTCACGAGCTTCCCGTTATCCATGTCCTCGAGCTCGACGAAGGCGCCAAACTTCACCTTGTCACCACTGAGGGTCGAAGGGTCGATGACCTCGGCGCGCGCGAGCTTGTCTTCGATGTCCGCGATGCGCGCCTCGCACATCCCCTGCTTGTCTTTGGCTGCGTGGTACTCGGCGTTCTCTTTGAGATCACCGTGATCGCGAGCAATCCCGATTTCCTGGGAGATTTTAGGCCGCTCCGCTTTGAGCGCGTTGAGCTCGGCGGCGAGGGCGGCATGCCCTTCGGGGGTCATCGGAACCCGGTCCATCTCATCCTCGTAAACTGTGCCCGGAAAGAAGGCAACCCAAAGCTAGCGCTCGGGCGGCCGCAGCGTTGCGAGCTCGCTGGTTCGTGCGTGGTACTCTTGAATCGAGCAGACCGACGGCGGCCTGTAGCGTCGTGCTTCGACGGCGTCGACCGCGGCAACCGCGGCGGCGATCGTCGTGAAATAGGGCACGTCGCTCAGCACCGTTTGGCGGCGCATCGAGCGGCTGTCGCGAATGGCCTTCGCCCCCTCCGTCGTGTTGAACACGAGGGCGATGTCGCCGTTCTGCAGAAGGTCGACGATGTGCGGCCGGCCCTCGCCCACCTTGTGGACGTTTTCCGCCTCGACCCCGGCACGCTCGAGCATTTCGCGGGTCCCCTTCGTCGCAATGATGTCGAAGCCCAGGTCTTTCAGGCGGCGTGCGAGGTCGGCTGCGGCGGGCTTGTCGTTTTCCTTCACGCTGATGAAGACCTTCCCCTCGTTGGGGAGCTCCAAGTACGCGGAGAGCAGCGCCTTGTAGAACGCGTCTGGGAAGTTGTCGGCAATCCCCATCACCTCACCAGTGGAGCGCATCTCCGGGCTGAGGATCGTGTCGACACCAGGGAACTTAGTGAACGGAAAGACCGACTCTTTGACGGCAATGTGCTTGGGGACGATCTCGCGCGTGTAGCCGAGCTCACGCAGAGTGGCGCCCGCCATCACCTTGGCGGCAACCTTGGCGATCGGCACGCCGATAGCCTTGCTGATGAACGGAATCGTGCGCGACGCGCGCGGGTTTACCTCGATGACGTAAACCGCGCTCCCACGAACGGCGAACTGGACGTTCATCAAGCCGACCACTCCGAGCTCCAATGCGAGCGCACGTGTCGACGAACGCAAAGTCGCGAGGACGTCGGGCGGAAGGGCATGGGCGGGAAGCGCCATGGACGAATCACCGGAGTGAATCCCTGCCTCCTCGATGTGCTGCAGCAGACCGCCGATGACCACGTCCTTTCCGTCGGAGACGCAGTCGACGTCGACTTCGATCGCGTCCTTCAAGAATTCATCGACGAGGATCGTCTGGGTCCCCGCGTCGGCGACGGCTTCGAGGGCCACCGTCATGTACCGCGCGAGCTCCTCTTGGGAGTGAACGATCTCCATGGCGCGGCCACCGAGCACGTAGCTTGGCCGAACCACGACTGGGAAGCCGATTCGCTCGGCGACCGTGAAAGCGTCCTTGGTGCCCTTGGCGATCCCGCCGCGTGGACGCTTGAGGTTGAGCTTGGTGAGCAGCTCCTCGAAGCGCTCCCGATCCTCCGCACGGTCGATTGCATCGGCGGAAGTGCCGAGGATGGGAACCCCCTGTTGGGAAAGCGGCACTGCGAGCTTCAGCGGCGTTTGGCCACCGAACTGCACGATGATGCCGTCGGGCTTTTCCAGCTCGACGATGTGCATCACATCTTCGAACGTGAGCGGCTCGAAGTAGAGTTTGTCCGAGGTGTCATAGTCCGTCGACACCGTCTCGGGGTTGCAGTTCACCATGATGGTCTCGAAGCCCATCTCTTTGAGAGCAAACGAGGCGTGCACGCAGCAGTAATCGAACTCGATCCCCTGGCCGATGCGGTTGGGGCCGCCGCCGAGGATCATCACCTTCTTCTTATCGTGGGTGACGCGCGCCTCGCTTTCGAGGCCCCATGTCGAATACATGTATGGGGTGAGGGCCGGGAACTCCGCGGCGCAGGTGTCGACCCGCGAGTACACCGGCTCGACTCCGAGAGCCGTCCGTTGCGCACGAACCCGTTCGGCGCCCTCTCCTCGGAGCGCTGCGATCTGGCCGTCGCTGAATCCGAGCTCCTTGGCCTTGCGGAGCACCTCTTCGGTGAGGGGCTCGCCAGCCGACGCGCTCAAGGTTTGCTCGAAGGCGATGATCTGGCGCATCTGCTCGAGGAACCAAACGTCGATCTCGGTGGCCCCGTGGATGGCTTCGACCGAGAGCCCGACCCGGAGGCCGTCGGCGATGTACCAAAGCCGCTCTGCCAGTGGAGTCCGAATGAGGTCGAGAATCGATTCCCGGAGCTCGTCTTGGGTGGCGTCGGGCAAATCCGCCAGCATCGGCTTGGCGGTGTTGATGGACTCGCCCGTCTCGATGAGGCGCCGCACCTGCGCGGCCAGGTCGCGGTAGTCGACGCGCTCGATAAGCGAGCTCAGCCCGTCCCGGCCCGTCTCCAAGGACCTCGCCGCCTTCTGGAGCGACTCCTTGAACGTGCGGCCAATCGCCATCGCCTCGCCGACCGACTTCATTTGTGTCGTTAGGCGCGGGTCGGCACCGGCAAACTTCTCGAACGCGAAGCGAGGAATCTTCGTGACGACGTAATCGATGGTGGGCTCGAACGCGGCGCTCGTCCCGGTGATGTCGTTCTGAAGCTCGTCGAGCCGGTAGCCGACGGCGAGCTTGGCCGCGATCTTGGCGATCGGATAGCCCGTGGCTTTCGAGGCAAGCGCGCTCGAACGGGAAACGCGCGGATTCATCTCGATGACGATCACCCGGCCGTCGGCGGGGTTGACGGAGAACTGGATGTTGGAACCGCCCGTGTCGACGCCGATCTCGGTGATGATGGCCCGGGCCGCGTTGCGAAGGCGCTGATACTCGCGGTCGGTGAGCGTCATGGCCGGCGCCACCGTGATCGAGTCGCCGGTGTGAACGCCCATCGGGTCGAAGTTCTCGATGGTGCAGATGACACCGAAGTTGTCGGCGTTGTCACGAATGACCTCGAGCTCGTATTCCTTCCAACCGATGAGGCTCTCTTCGACCAGGCACTCGTGAATCGGGCTGCACTGGAAGGCCCAGCGAATCGCCTCGTCGAACTCGGCCTTGTTGTAGGCCACGCCGCCGCCCGAGCCGCCCATCGTCAGCGAAGGCCGCAAGATGATCGGAAACCCGATGCGCTCGGCAATCTCGTGCGCCTCCTCGGTGGTACGGGCTACGCTCGCGCGCGCGCTGCCGAGGCCGATCTTGTCCATGGCGGCCTTGAACAGCTCCCGCTCTTCGGCCTTGCGGATGGCGTCAACGTTTGCGCCGATCAGCTCCACCCCGTGTTTCTCCAGGATGCCGCGGTCGGCAAGCGCCAATGCGAGGTTCAAGGCGGTCTGCCCCCCGAGGGTCGGAAGGAGCGCATCCGGCTTCTCGCGCTCGATGATCGCCTCGAGGATCTCCGGGGTCAGCGGCTCGATGTAGGTCCGATCCGCGAACTCCGGGTCGGTCATGATCGTCGCCGGGTTGGAGTTGACCAGGATGATCCGGTAACCCTCTTCTTTGAGGGCCTTGGCGCCCTGGGTACCGGAGTAGTCGAACTCGCAGGCCTGCCCAATTACGATCGGCCCCGACCCAATCAGAAGGATGCTTTCAATGTCATCACGGCGGGGCATCGAGTTGGTTCAACCTGGACGTTCGCGCGGGCTTACCAGAGCCCCCAGGGGCCCGCAACCGGGAATCCCTCACCTCGGAAGCCGCTTACCGAGGGCACCAATGATCGCATCGCCGCGAGCTCCCTGCGGACGCAAGCGTGCGCGCCGAGCGGCGTCCGAGACGATCTCGAGCTCCACCCACAGAACCGTGCGAGCCGCCACGCCCTGGAACCTCCGGCCCCACTCGACGAACAGCACCGCTCCCTCTTCGAGCAGCTCATCGACACCTAGCTCCTCGACCTCTGCCTCGCCGCCGAGACGGTAGAAGTCCGCGTGAGCGACTGGAACGCGCCCCTCGTACTGATGTAGAAGCGCGAAGGTCGGGCTGGTCACGGCCGTGTCTTCGGGCACGCCGAGCCCATGCAACGCGCCCCGGGCGAAGGTCGTCTTACCAGCGCCGAGCCCGCCCTCGAGGCCAACCAGGTCGCCACCCTCGAGCACGGCCGCGAGGGATCGCGCCAAGGCGAGCGTGTCTGCCTCGCTTTGCAGTTCAAGCTCCAGCATGCACAAGCCCTGTCACATCACAGGGCCCCGTGCACGCTCGCCCGGCTCAGACCAACTCAGACCTTGATCTGGATGCCGAGCTGCTCGCGAAGGCGGAAGTAGCTCTCCGAGATGCTGTAGATGACGATCTCTTTGACCTTGTCACGCGGCGCGAGGTCGGCCGTGGACTCGGATGCGATCTGCTGCGTCATGCGGACCGCGGTGTCGACGTCGTCGCACAGAAGCAGACCGGCGCGAAGCGAGGTGATCTCCGTCGCCTGCATCCAGCGCTTGATGTCCGCCTGGCCGCCCGAATCGACGAACTTGCGAACCACCTGCTTGAGCACGTCGAGATGCGCCTGGTCCATGTGCTTCGCGAGCTGCTTGGCAGTGGACTCCACGCTGGCGTCGCCGCCACCCATGCCGGCCACGCGCATGGCGGCCAGCAGGAGCGTCCTCAGCTCGGTGTGCGAGCTGTACATCGTGCGAATGAAGTGCTCGCCGCGGTAGTACGTCAGGTGACGCCCGCATACGAACGCGAGGTCGACGGGACGGTACCCCGAAAGCAGCGTGTACCCGGTGATGATCGCCGGCGGGTTACTTCGGGACTCGTCCCGAAGCGCGCCCGACAGCTCCTTCTGAATGTAGAGGCGTACCGGAATCGACACGTTGAGCACGTCCTGCGCCAGCTTGAACTGCCGCGCGAGCGCGAGGCTCGGGTTGGCCAGGTCTTCAGGCTTGCGCTTGTGCAGGTTGAGCTTCTTGTCGGTCAAAGCCAGCGACGCCCGAACCGCAGGAGCAATCACCTCCATGATCTTGGAGATGTAGATGTCCTGGTCCGAGTGCATCAGGTCTTTGACCCAGTTCTCGTTACTCAGCCGCGTCTTGGGCTGGATCTCCCGATCCTGCTTGTACTGCTGGTAGAACTTCTGCTGCTCTTCGTCCGCCTTTTGGAAGTAGGTGAGCGTGCGAGCGATACACCAGGCCTTGTCGTAGGCGCGCGCATCGAAGTAGAGCTTGTACAGCGCCCGATACGATTCGAGCCGGTTTGGATCCGCCGCGAGAAGCCACTGGTGCTCTGCGATGGCCTCTTCCGTCTTGTCCGGCATCGTCGCGTAGAGCTCGGCGAGAATCTCGTGCTCGACCGCGTTGTCGGGCTTGAGCCCCGCCGCCATCTTGAACGACTCCGCCGCCGCATCGAAGTTGCGCTGACGGTCGCGATAGATGATGCCGAGCGTGTGCCAGAGGTTGTGCTCGAGGTCGGTATTACCCTGGTTGATGATGCGGTGAAGCATCTTGCGGTAGGCACGCTCGAGCGCCTTCCAATCCTTGCGCTCGTTGAGCAGCTTGTTGACCGCTTCGAAGGGCTTCAGCTGCGTGCTGTCGAGGTCGAGAGCTTCGTTGAAGCGCTCGAGAGCCGCGTCTTCGTCCTCCAACTTGTCGCGTAGGACCACGCCGATCGTGTAGGTGTACTTGGCCTTGGCATCATCCCGTTCCTCGAGGCCGCAGACGCGCTCGATGATATCGATCGCCTCGGACCAACGCTCCGCTGCCTGGAAGGCCACCAAGAGCTTGTGAAGCACAACGTGGTTCTCGGGCTCGAGGTCGAGCGACTCGGTAAATGCCTCCGCGGCACCATCCGGATTGCTGAGCTTCTCGTGCCAGAGGTCGCCGATCTCGACGAGAAGCCTGGCCCGAACCGAAGGCTCGTCGGCGACATCGAGAATGCGCTTCTTGTACTGGACGACCGACTCCCAGTCACCCTCGGCGGTCTGCAGGTCGACCATCGCCTCGAGGGCAGGCACGAAATGCGTGTCCTCCTCGAGCGACTTGTCGAACATGTTGCGTGCCTTCTTGTCCTCGCCCTGCTCTCGCTTGACGACGCCAAGCCGATAGAAGACCTCCGTGATCTCGTCGCGGCCAAGGGCATCGCGGTGTTGAACCAGCAGCAACTGGTGGTACTTGAACGCGTCGTCCCATCGCTCCGCACGGAAGTAGCTTCCGGCCAAGCCCTTGAGCGCATCCGAATCGTCGTTGTCGATCGCGTAGGCCCGCTCGTACGCGCTGACCGCCTCATCGGCGTGGCCCAGCTTGGTCGCCGTCTCGCCGAGCATCGACGCAAGCCGATGTTGCTCGTCCGTGTCGCGCTTGTCGGAACGCTGGACCAGAATCTGGAGCAGCGGGAAGGCATCCTCGCGCCGGCCATGCGACACGTACGAATCGACGAGCGGCAACATGGCATCCTCGTTGTCCGGGTCCGCGGCATACGCCGCCTCGAAGGCCTGAACCGCGCCGGCCTCATCATCGAGCCTCTCCGCGCGAATGCGGCCAAGCTCGACGAGCCGGGCGCCCCGAATCCGGTCCTTCTCCGTGTGCTCGATCTCGAGGCCCAAGGTGCGGGCAGCCGCCACCCAGTCGCCGGAATCGACGTGAATGCTCCTCATCGCTTCGAGGGATGGGAGGTGCGCCGGGTCCAAATCGATCGCCGTCTGGAACTGCTCCAGCGCCGAGACGCGGTCCCCGAGCTCTTGGTCGAGAATGCGGCCCATGCGGTGCTTGAGCGCCACCTGGTCGGCTGGGTCGTCCAGGACGGCCGCAAGCTGGCCCATCATGTCTAACGCCGCCGAGAAGTCGCCCTTGCGCTCGTACAGCTTCGTCAGCGCCTGCAAGCTGAAGATGTCTTGTTCGTTGAGATTGAGCGCGTTCAGGTAGCTGTCGATCGCCTGCTCGGCGTCGTCCTTGTACGAGGCATAGAGCTGGCCGAGCTCACGGAAGATACGTGCCCGCTCTTCGTTGTCCGGGGTCGCGCTCGCGTGGCGGTCGTACGTGCGCACCAGGTCGTCCCAGCGCTGCATCGTGCGATACAGCTGCTCGAGCTCGCACAGCGCATCGTCGTGCAGCGGGTCGATATCCAAGACCTGCTCCAGGCGCTCCGCCGCGTTCTCCGGCTTTCGGAACTCTTGCACCCACATCTGGGCGAGTCGCATCAGGATCTCGATGCGCTCGCGCTCGGTTGCGACGACCTCGTACTCCCGCTCGAGGATGCCGATCAGATCCTGATAGCGGCCCTCTTGCGCATACAAGCGCTCCAAACCTCGAAGCGCTCGCAGGTCCGAAGGCGACAGCTCGCTCGCCCGCTCGAAATTCTCGATTGCCGCCTTCGGGTCGTTGAAACTTTCTTCGTACGCTTCGGCAACCTGTAGCAGCGCGGAGACGATGCTGTCCGCGTCCTCGACGGCCTCGGCCTTGCGCTCGAGGATGTTGAGGAGCTTGTTGGAACGGCCGTCCTCGCGGTAGATGCGCTCGAGCGCCTCTAGCGCACCTACGTGCTTGGGCTGGAGATGCAGCGCCCGGCGGTAGTAGTCCTCCGCCTCTTGCCGCATCGCGAAGCGATCGTCGGCCAGGTCGCCCATGCGGACGTACGTGTTGGCCTTGACCTCATCGTCGCTCGTGAGCTCGACGAGCTTCGCCAGCGCCTGTGCCAGCTTGTCCCACTGCTGGGTGGTCTCGTACAGGTCGCCCAGCTGCCACCAAGCCTTGGCGTTGCTCGGGTCGAGCGCTCGAATCTGCTCGTAGTACGGAATGGCGTACTCGGGATGTCCGAGATCCTGCCCGTACCACTTCGCGCAGCAGAGGCAGATGGCGATCTGGGTTTCGGGCTCGTGCCCCTCTTGCAACACCTGGTTGGCCGAGGTTAGAAGCTCGTTCCACTTCTCGTTCGCGGCCGTGACACGCTCGAGGTCGGCGGCCGTGTTCTTGTTCGCGAAGTCCTCAGTCCAGGCGATGTAGAGCGTGTGGTACGCCTGCTCGCCACTGTCGAGTTTCTCCTCGTACACCCTGGCAGCCGCGCGCAAGAGCTCGATGCGCTCGCCGCGGTCCTCCGTGGCTTCGATGCGGGTGACGTAGAGGTCGATCAGCTCGTCCCAGCGCTCCGCCTCCTTGTGCAGCGCCTGCAACTCGGAGAACGCGTATTCGTGCATGGGCTCGACATCGAGGATGCGACCGAACGCGCCTGCAGCACCGTCCTTGTTCCCGACTTCGCTTTCCCAGAGCTCGGTGACCGAGATGAGCTGGCGGATCTTCTCTTGCGGCTCGGCAAGCGCTTGCGCCCGCTGCTCCATGACGTCGATCGCGTCTTCCCATTCGTTCTGATCACGATGAATGAGCTCGAGTGAGTCGAGGGCTTCGAAGAAGGCCGGGTCGATCGTCAGAACGCTACGATAGGCCTCGACCGCATCACTCGGCTGCTGAAGCTCGGTGCCGTAGATGTGACCGAGCTGCATGTACACGGTAACCAGATCGGCGTCCTCGAGCGTCGCCGCTCCGACGTCGATGATCCGCTGCAAGGTGTCGGCGCGCTCTCGCGATTGACCGCCTGCGCGCTGAATCTCGGCAATGCTGAAAAGGGCGTAGGTGTTGCCCGGATCGATGTCGAGCACCCGCTCCCAGTTCTCGATCGCGTTGCGCTCGCGCCCCAGCTTTTCGTACCAGACCCTTGCGAGGTCGGAGTACACCTGAACGCGGAACGGATCGTCGTCGGCAATCGCCGCCTCGCGTTCGAGGACGTCGACGAGGTCGCGCCAGTTGCCCTGCGACGCATAAATGTCGCCGAGCGCGTTGAGCGCCTCGGGATCTTCGCCGCGAAGGTCGAGAACCCGCTGCCATAGGCCAATGGCCTTTTCCGAGTCGCGGAGCCGGTTGGACGACAGTTTAGCCATGCGCGCAAATACGTCGGCCTGCTGCGAGTCACCGAGCGCAATGCTCAGCTCCTTCTCGAAGCTCGCGAAGAGCTCCGGCCAACGCTCGAGGTTGGCGTAGATGCCCTGCAGGGATTGAATCGTCTGCGCATGTTCGGAGTCGTGATCGTTGAGCAGCGTGTTGAAGACCTCGATGGCATCTTCGGTACATCCCAGCCGTTGCTCGAGCACCGTGCCAAGGCGGTAGTGAAGATCGATCAAGTCGGAACCGTTGTTGGAGCCTTCGATTCGCTTGCGAAGCACCTGCGCGAGCGCCCGATGTGCACCGTGCTCGGTGTAAATCCGATCGAGCGCCTCGAGTGCGTTCTCGTCGTGGTCGTCCACCCCGAGCACGAACCGATAGGTTTCTTCAGCGCGCTCCAGATCGTGGAGCTGCTGCTCGTAGACCTTGGCCAGACGACGACCGAGCTCCGCTTTGCTGAGCGGGTCGCCGGTATGCTGAATCCCGTTGGCATACGTGGTCGCCAACTGGTTCCAGCCATCGACGATCGCCGAGAGGCGCTCCGCCTCACCGAGTGAATGGTCGTGGCTCGGATCCTCGAGCAATGCCTTTTGCATCCACTCGAAGGCGCGGCCATGGTCGTCGGCCTTGTCCTCGGCGATCTCAGCGAGCCGGTGCATCATGACGACACGCTCGATCGGATCGCTCTGATGCTCGACCTGGACCTCCTGCACGCTGAGCAGCTGACCCCAGTTGCCCTGCATGCGGTAGAGTGGCTCGAGTACTTCGCCGATCTCCAGCGGCCGCACGCCGCTCGAGAACAGCTCTTCGAGTGCCGAGACAGCGGGCGAGTATTCGGGCGCGGCCGCGATGATCTCACGGTACTGCGCAATGGCCGAGTCCATATTCCCGAGCTGGTTCTGGAAAACCTGCCCTGTCCGGAACTGCAGGTTCAGAACGTCCTCGGGCGTCGTGGCAATCGCAGCTTCCATCTGAAGCGTCGCTGCCAAGTCGTCCCAGCGTTCGGTCTGCTCGTAGAGACGATCGAGCGCCTCGATGGAGTCGGCATCGGCCGGGTCCACGTCGACGACGAACTGGTAGCGCGAAATCGCGGCGTCGATGTCGTCCAGTTGGACCTCGTTGATCACGGCGGATCGCTTGGCGAGATGAGCTACCTCTTCTGGAGATTCCTCACGCATTCTCTGGACTTCCGCGTCATAACGCGAAGCCGCTTCATGCCAGTTGTCGGTCTGTTCGGCGAGGCGCTCGAGCGACGAGAGCGTAAGCTCGTTGCGCATGTCGAGCGGGAGCGCCCGGACGACGGCGCTAAACGCGGAAGGCGGATCCTCGAGCTGAATCTCATAGATCTCGGCCAGCTGCTGAAGCATCTCCACGCGCTCGGCAGGATCTTCGGTGAACCGGACTTGGACCTCGCGGACGTCCGTCAGCTTTCGATACTCGCCCGCCGCCAGGTAAACCTGCTCGAGCGCTTCGGCCGCGGCCAGGGGCTCCACGGCGTCACTGGTCATCGTGGTTAGCGCGTCGAGCGTCTTCTGATGCTCTGGCGCCTCCGCCAAGATGTCGCGGTAGATCTCGATTGCCTGCGTGGGGTCCTCGAGGTGCCGCCGCCAGAGCTCTCCGATTCGGAAGCGAAGCTCGATGCGAGCGTCGTCTTCGCCCGCAAGCTCGGACTGACGCTCGAGCACCTGAAGGAGATCGCGCCACTGAGCGGTATTGGCGAACAGGCCGTCGAGATGGCCCAATGCCGGCAGGTCGTCCGGATCGATCTCCAAAACCCGCTGGTACACGTCGATCGCTTTGTCGGAATCGTCGAGCTGGGTCTCGTACACGCGGCCCATCGCCGTGAAGAGCTCCTTGCGAGCGTCCGGGTCGGCGACCACTTCGGCTTTGCGCTCGTAGGTCTCCAGCAACGAGGACCATTTGCCGAGCTGCGTCTGCAGCTCGATCAAACGGTCGAGCGACTCCAAGTCGGCCGGGTCGATCTCGAGCACCTGCTGGTGCACTGCAATCGCATCGGAAGGCTTATCGAGAATGTCCTCGTAGATCGCCGCCGCCTTGACGAGCTGCTCGCGTTGGTCGCTTGGCGAGGGCAGCATTCGCGCCTTGCGGCGGTAGATCCCGGCGAGGTCTTCGTAACGCTCGGCGTGCTGGAACAAGCGCTCCAGCGCGTCGGCCGAATGGTGATGCTCCTCGTCGAGCTCGAGAACCTTCTGATAGTGCTCGACCGCACGATCGATCTGACCGAGGTCTTCCTCGCGGATCTCCGCAGCGCGGAGGAGAAGCCCAGTGGCGAGCTGCGGGTCGTCCAAGGACGCCACGACCTGCTCGTACACGCCGGCAAGGGCGTCCGACGCACCCACTGCGGCGCTGAGGCGCTCGAGCTCCTCTTTCGACTTCGGGTGGCCTGGGTCTTCCCGGAACGCCCGAGCATAACTCTCGAAGGCGCCACGCAGATCGCTCAAGGAGAACTCCTGCAGCTTGGCGATTTCGTTGAACAGGCTGAGCCGCCGTTCGGGAGCGGTCGCATGGTGCGCTTGAATCTCGTACACGTCGACGAGCCGCGCGGATGCCCCGCCGTCCTTGTAAATCGGCTCGAGGATGTCGGCGACCGCAGCCTGATGCTCGGACGACTCCAACAGGCGCTCGAGGGCGCCGAGCGCGGCCGGATTGCTTGCGTCGTTGGCCAGCACGTCGCGATAGATTTCGACTGCGGCATCGGTCGACCCCATGCGCTCTTCTCGAATCTCCGCCAGACGAAGGAGGAGCACCGTCTGCTCTTGTGGGTCGTCGTTCATCGACAATTGGCGCTCGACGTTATCGACCAGGTCGCTCCACAAGCCCTGTCGAGCCAGCAGGTCGTCGAGCGCGGTCAGCGCGCCCCGGTTGGTCGGATCGAGCTCGAGAATCTCGTTCTGCAGCGCGATCGCCTGATCCGCTTCGTCCAGCAGCTCGGAATGCGTACGAGCCATCTCGGCGAG
>JBGUEF010000039.1:0-16684 GCA_041821485.1 Deltaproteobacteria bacterium | reverse complement strand
TCAGGGCATCCATCTCGGCCGCGAGCGCGGCGACGTCGTGTTTCCCGAAGACGGCTACGTCTCCGGGCTGCACTGCCGCGTCAACTCCGAAGTCGGGCACGTCTTTCTCACCGACGTCGGCAGCTCGAACGGCACATTCGTTCGCGTGTCGAACGAGTCGTACGTTCCGCAGGGCACGTTCGTCTTGATCGGGCAGCAGCTCTTTCGGGCCGAGTACTAGTGTGCGGATCTTTTTCCTTGTGGTCGGCTTACGTCCTCGTCGCTCCGCTGCGAGGCACATGAGTGCCTCTCACTGCGCTCCTGCGGGCGCGCTCGACCACAAGAAAAAATCTCTCGCACACTAAGGGAAGGTGCGGAGTAGCCTCAGTCGGGTGGAGAGGAAGTCCTCGATTCGTTCGGCGATGCGATCCGGCTGCTCGACCGGCGCCGCATGGCTGGCCTCTTCGACCACCTCCAGCTCGGCGTTTGGGATTGCTGTCGCCATTTCTTTGGCGAGCGCCATCGGTGTGAACGTGTCGTGCTCCGCCGCTACGACCAGAGTCGGGACATCGACATCGGGAAGGAATTCGCGAGCGTCGTGTTCGCCTGCATGCTGAAGCATTCGGAGAAACACATCGGGGTCCATCAAGGAGGCATGTTCCCAGTAGCGTTGGAAGTCTTCCTCCTGAATGCGCTCGCCGTCGAGCTCTCGACCCGCACAGGCGACGCGAAACGCCGTCGCCGCGGGGACGCGTCCCCAGACCACGCGGGCTACCCCAGGGAACATTCGTGTCCCTCGGATGAGGCCGGGCAAGACCTGGTCTAGCAGGTCGGTCCCGTGAAACGTGGTCGTGATCCGGCCGAACGTCCCGCACATGAGGATGAGGGCCCCGACGCCGTCTGGGTTCTGGCGGCAGTATTCGAGGGCGACCTGAACGCCCATCGAGTGCGCAGCGATGACAGGACGCTCGACGCCAAGCTCATCGCAGATGCACCGGAGGTCACCAGCGAGGTTCTCGATCGAGAGTCGTTCGCGGTCCACGGGAGGCCCGCTTCGACCGTGTCCGCGAAAATGCCAGTGCACCACTCGGTGGTGCTGAGCGAGCCGAGGGGCTAGATAGCGCCAGGCAAAGCCATCACAGCCGATGCCGTCAGTCAGAACGACGGGCGGATCACCCCCACCGATCTCCTCGTAGAAGAGGCGGGAACCATCTGCCGCGTCGACAAAGCCCTCGCGGTCGTACTGCACGCCCGGGGAGCTTACTTCTTGGCGGAGTCTTCCGGCGTGTCCGGGATATCGTTGACGGAGGGCAGCTTGCGAATCTCGGGAAGGGCGATCTTCACGCAGCGCTGGACGATCCACGAGAGGGAACGATCCAACCTTGCCGATTCGTGCTTGATGTCGTGTAGCATCGACTCTGGAAAGTAGAGGCTTTGCTTGCGCTTATCGGTCGTGGACATCGTGAAGAATCCTCCATGCGGACGCCCTACCGGCTGGCGAATGCGTCCCGTTCAACTATCTGGTGGTCCTACCCAGGGATAGATGCAGTGTCAATGACAAAGGTCTGAAGCCCATGTTCCGTCAGAAATCCGGCCGCAAAACACTTCGCTTGGTCCTCGTCGGCATGCTGGCCGTGGTGCTCGTTGCGGCGATGGCGTCGGAGGCTCCCGCGCGGCGCAGCCCATTCGAGCCGCTGTCGATTTTCGCGCGGGCGCTGGCGTACATCGAAGTGAGTTACGTCGAGCCGGTCGATCAGGAGAGCCTGGTCTACGGAGCGATTCGGGGGCTCGCCGATGCTCTCGATCCACACAGTGTGTTCCTGGACCCCGAAGAGTATGAGATTCTCAAGAGCGATGCCGAGGGGCGGTTTGCCGGCGTTGGCGTCGAAGTCTCCACCCGCGATGGCTGGCTGACGATTCTCTCCGTGTTCGAGGGAGGGCCGGCCGCGAAGGCCGGTTTGAAGCCGGGCGACCGATTCTTGAGCATCGAGGGTGAGGACGCCCGCGACGTTCGATTATACGACGCGGTGCAGCGCATTCGCGGCGAGCCGGGGACGACGGTCGAGGTCGCGGTTCGGCGCGAGGGACAGGAGAAAGCGCTCGAGCGTACGTTGACGCGAGCGTTCATCGACGTCGACCCCATCGACATGCAGCTCCTCGATGACGGCCTCGTCTACGTGCGGATCAAGGCGTTTCAAGACGGGACGGCCCGGTTGCTCAGCGACGCGCTCGATGAGGCGGTGGTGAAGCGCCGTAAGAAGGGCGGCGTGACCGGTCTCCTGCTCGACCTCCGCGACAACGGGGGAGGCTTGCTTCATGAGGCGGTCTGGGTGAGCGACGAGCTCCTTGCGTCGGGAGTCATCGTCAGCACGCGCGGTCGCGGTGGGGAGAAGATCAGTGAGTACTCGGCGCGGCGGGCGGGGACTCGGCCGAAATGGCCTATCGTGGTTCTGATCAACGAGAACACTGCGAGCGCATCGGAGATCGTTGCGGGCGCACTACACGACCATCGGCGTGCCTTGCTCGTCGGAGTTCGAACCTTTGGCAAGGGCAGCGTGCAGAACATTTTCGAGCTTCCGGGCGGCAGCGCGCTGAAGTTGACGACGTACCGCTACTACACCCCATTAGGCCGTTCGATTCAGGCGGAAGGCATCACCCCCGACCTCACCGCCGAGCAACCCCGTGCGGAGGGCGATCCCGAGCCGATTCGCGAGGAGGAGCTGGAGCGGCATTTGGCCGCGCAGCCCAAGGGGGCTGGGGGGGGAGAAACGCCGGCGAGTAAGCAGGCCCCGGAAGCGACGGGCAAGGTGCCGGCGATTTTCGCGGAGGATTCTCAGGGACAGCGCGCGTATACCGTGCTGAAGAGAGAGATCGACTCGCGGTAGACCCTGCCAGCGTCAGCGTGGCGGGTGGGCTGGGGCTCTGCGGCGCAGCACCTTGAAGACGACCCCTGCCGTCTCCCCCATGCGACTCTCCACTTCGACAAACTCTGACAAATCCTCCGGGAAATAGGTATCTCCTTCGACCTCCTCGTCGATCGTCGTCAGGTGAAGCTCGGTGGCTAGGGGTAGGGCCTCGGCGTACAAGCTTGCACCCCCAATGATGAACGGGCACTCGTCGGTGGTTCTGGCCAAGGCGATCGCTTCGTCGAGGCTGTGGGCGGTTTCGCAGCCTGGGAACAGCGCGCCGGGTCGTCGGGTGACCACGATGTTGCGACGCTTTGGAAGTGGGCGGCCGATCGAGTCGTGGGTCTTTCGGCCCATGATGATCACGTGGCCGCTGGTCGTCTTCTTGAAGTGCTTGAGATCCTCGGAGACCTGCCAGGGCAGCGTGCCGTCCTTGCCGATCACGCCGTTGCGAGCCACCGCCGCGATCAACGCCAGCGGTGCGAGAGCCGGCTGAGGGTAGGTCACACCGCCACCGGGGCTTTGATGCGAGGATGAGGGAGGTAGTCCTTGAGTTGGAAGTGCTCGTGGCGGAAGTCGAAGAGGTTGTCGACCGAAGGGTCGATTAGCATCGTCGGGGAGGGGCGAGGCTGACGTGAGAGTTGCAAGCGGGCTTGATCGACGTGGTTGTTGTAGAGATGCACGTCGCCGAATGTGTGAACGAAGTCACCCGGCTTCAAGCCTGAAACAGAGGCGATCATCATGGTCAGGAGCGCGTAGCTTGCGATGTTGAAGGGAACACCCAGAAAGACGTCGGCGCTACGCTGGTATAGCTGACAGCTCAAACGGCCATCGCTAACATAAAACTGAAACAGGGTGTGACAAGGGGGGAGGGCGACGCGCTCGGCTTCCGAAGGGTTCCAGCCTGAGATGATGAGCCGGCGGCTATCGGGGTTGTCGCGGATTTGATCGAGCACGTAGGTCAGTTGGTCGAAGCCGTCGCGCTCGAAGGAGCCGTCTTCGCGCTCGGTCGCGCCGAAGTTGCGCCACTGATGCCCGTAGACCGGACCGAGGTCGCCTTCCTTTCGCCCGAAGCGCGCCGTCTGTTCGGCGGTTGCCCACTCGTCCCAGATCGAGACGCCGACTTCTTGCAGGTGACTGACATGAGTTTGTCCGCGCACGAACCACAGCAGCTCGTGGATGATCGATTTCAGGTGGACCTTCTTGGTGGTCAGAAGCGGAAAGCCCTCCGCGAGGTCAGCGCGCATTTGGTACCCGAAGAGGCTGCGCGTGCCGGTGCCGGTTCTGTCTTCCCGCTGGACGCCTTCATCCAGCACCTTTCGCAGCAGATCGAGGTATGCCCGCATGGTCCTATTCTTCGGTTACCTCGACCCGCTCGCGGGGCTCGTCGCGCCGGATCGAGTAGCGCACCAGCGCTCGAAGAATGTCGTTGCGCTCGAGGTCGCCCACCAGTCGCTTGATGTCCTCGTAGACAGAGGGATCGGTCAGTAGTGCGCCAATAGTACCCTTGCCCTCGCGTGCCTCTTTGGTGAGGAAGGCAATGTCGTCGCTGGCATTCTGCAGGTTGTCCATGAACGAATCGCCGAGCTCGCCGTAAATCAACTGATTGACGGCGCCGTCGCCCTCGCGGACGTCGGTGAGGATGGTGTTCAGCTGGCCGAACGTGTCCCGGATGTTCCGAATCGCATCGGTGCCCTCGGTCCCATAGAGCAGGGCGTGAGCCGTGCCTTCGTTCGTTTGGATGTCTTCGGTGATCTTGTTGAGGTTCTTGCCGAGCGCTGCGACTTGCTTCCCAGCCGCCCGCAGCTCTTTTACCGCGCCCTTCACGTCGCGCCCTAGCTCGGCATCGTTCATCAAGCGTCCAATCGTCCCGTCTCCGCTCGCGATTGTGCCGCTGGCCTTTGCAAGATTGCGTGCCGTCTCTTTGAGGTCGTTCGAGAACTCCTGGTCTGCGAAGGGGTCGGTGGCGAGCCGGAGGTTGTGCGCGGTCCCTTCGGCCTCGAGCAGCGTGCGCTCAGCGAGCGCCATGATTCCGCCTCCAACCGAGACTGGAATCGGCTCGTCGGGATCCCACTCAGGATACTCGTCCGAGCCTACTCCGATTTCGATGATGCGGTCCCCGAGGAGGCCTTTGCTCCCGATCGCGGCAAAGCTCGGCTTCGGCTCTGCTGTTTTGACGTCCAGACCGAGCTCACCTCGGATCAAATGGGTCGCATCGTCGATGACACGAAAGTAGACCTCGATGCTTCCGGCCTCGCCGATGATGACCTCGGTGACCGAGCCGACGTTCACACCGGCCACGCGGACGGTGTTGCCCTTCTGCAGGCCGCCGACGTCGTTGAAGACGGCGTAGTAGGTCGTCTTCGACGAGAAGACGTTTTCCTGTGCGCCGATCGCAAAGGCAATGCTCGCGCCGATCACCAGCGAGACCAATACGAAAATGCCAACGCGAAGGCGAGTACCGGCGGTCGTCTTCATTTGCTGCCCAACCCAGCCACTTACCCTGCACTCCTTAGCAGAGTTTCGGTGTCCTCGTCGACCGGAGCGTTGCCTTCGATGAAGTCGCGGACCTGAGGGTTGTCGGAGGTCCGGAGCTCGTCGGGTGTTCCGGAGAAGATCACGAATCCCTCATGGATCATGGCGATGCGGTCGCTGATCGCCAGGGCCGTGTCCATGTCGTGCGTCACCACCACCGAGGTCACGTCCAGGGTCTCGTTCAGATACCGGATGAGATCGGCGATACGGGTGACGTTGATCGGGTCGAGCCCGGTCGTCGGCTCGTCGTAGAGCAGGACTTCGGGCCGGATCGCAAGGGCCCTCGCGAGCGAGACTCGCTTCTTCATGCCGGCGGACAAGTCGGCGGGCGCGGTCTCCTCTGTGCCTGGCAGCCCAACGTACGTCAGCGACTCGCGTACGCGCTCCGAGATCTCCAACTCGCTCATGGCGAGTTGCTCGCGCAGGCCGTACGCGACGTTCTCTTTGGTGTTGAGCGAGTCGAAGAGCGCGCCGGCTTGGAACAGCATGGCTACCCGCCTGCGAACCGGGGCGTACTGCGCCTCGGTCATTCCCGAGATCTCTTGGCCTTCGAAGGAGATGCTTCCGCCGTCGATGTCGAGCAGACCGATGAGCATTTTGAGCATGACGCTCTTGCCTTGACCGGAGCCACCGATGATCGTCAGCACCTCGCGCTCGTTGATGTCGAGGTTCAGGTCCCGATACACGATCTTCGACCCGAACGCCTTCTTGACCCCACGAAACTCGATGAGCGCCATCGGGCCAACTTTAGTTGGGGTTGAGCGCATCGTCGACTACTGTAACCGACATGCGTCGCCGCTACGGACGGGGCCTTCCAAGTGCCTGCCTGCTGGGACTCCTGATGCTTTCGGCGAGTTGCACGGGAAAGGCCGAGGCGGTCCGGGCCGCGCAGCCCCACCTTGAGAACTTTGGCGATTTGCGCGTGCGGGCGTTGAGCCTGCTCGAGCTGCGCTCTGACGTCGAGCGACAGCGCCTGCTCGCCGAGGCCGTGAAGAACAGCGATGAGGAATCGCTTCCGGCCAACTTGAAGCCGCTCATCGCCAGGATGCGGGCTGAGCGAGTCGAGATCACGGACAAACGGCTCGAGCACGGTGAGGCGCTCTTTTGGCGGATGCTGGATTATACCTTCTCGGAGAACCCGAACGTCCTCCAGGGGGAGATCGTCTTCCTCGAAGAGGACGGTTCGGTGTCCAGCTTTCGCCATCCACGCGAGCGCCAAGTGCCTGCCGGAGTGAAGTGGTACGGGCTCCGTCAGCCGCGCACATTCACCGGGCTCACCAACTGCATGACCGACGACGGGTCGGAGCCGTGCGTGCTCTTGCAGCTGCGGCCAAGGGACTACTCGGGGAGCGCGGGGTTGACCGTGGCGTACCGCCGCACGCCGCTCGAAGTCATTGGTGATCCAGAGTGAGATCGATGATCTGATACGGAATCGCGCCCGGGCCGCCTTCAGCATCAAAGCATCCGACCGCGCTCATCCCAGCTGTCTCATGTTGGAAGCACAGGGTCGCGTCCATGCCGAAGCGCGTCGCAAGGTCGGCGCGGTCGGTTTGGCTGAGTGGCGTCGCGGACGCCTGCTCCGGCGAGCTCAGCGACTGGAGGGTCGCCTCATCGAGTGAGCACGCGCGGTTTCGGGCCTGCGATGCCATGTCGGGATGGAACCAGGGGAGGGTGTCCTCGCTGATTACCCCGTCGTTGCAGGTCTTGCGCGTGCCGCCGAGCGCACCGACGAGGAGCACGCGTGAGGCCCAGATCTTGGTCTCATCGCCTTGCCCCAGGACGAGGCGCCAACCGTACGACTGGGCCCAAAAGGTCAAGAGACAGCAGGAGAGCACCAAGACGCCAACGCATCCCAGGCCGACCCAGAGCCCGACGTTTCGCGCGGGTGGTTGTGGCGCGTCTTCCATCATCAGGCGCCGGAGTTACCACTGTTTTGCCGACCTTGACAGGCGGGCCCGGCGGGCCTAGCGTCCGCTCGCCCTGCCATGGCATTTGCGCTTACGCCGGAACGCGAACAACAGGTCGACGACATTTTGACCCGCTATCCCGAGCGTCGAGCGGCGCTCTTGCCGGTTCTGTGGCTGTGTCAGCGACAGAACGGGTGGATTGGCCCCGACGTCGTCGAGTACGTCGCGGAGCGTCTCGAGCTCTCGACCGCGATCATCAAAGGGGTCGTGACCTTCTATACGATGTTCTTCGACGAGCCGGTTGGTGAGAACGTCGTTTGGGTCTGCCGGACGCTTTCGTGCGATCTTCGCGGGGGAAAGGCGATTCAGGACCATCTCGAGAAGAAGCTTGGCTGCACCGCCGGCCACACGAGCCCGGATGGGAAGTTCACCCTGTTGAAGGCCGAGTGCCTCGCGGCCTGTGGGCAGGCTCCCATGGTCCAGATCAACGACTACTACTACGAGAACCTCAATGTAGCGCAGCTCGACCGTATCATTGACGCCCACGCCGCCCAGGGCGGAGAGGCCGCTGCCGCCGAATTTTCCACGTGTGCGACCTTCGGCGCGCCGCACGGCAGCGGTGGCGGTTCGGTGACCTCGGCGCCACCTCCGCCCAGTCGGGAGGCCGTCCGGCTGGCTTCACAGCCACCACCTGCGAGCGACGAGAAGGGCGAGGGGTCATGAGCCGGGCACTCGAGCCATTGCTGACCTCGCGCTACGGCATCGAAGAGAGCTGGAAGCTCGCGAATGCGGAGCGCGCCGGCGCATACGAGGTGGCCAGACAGGCTCTGACGACCCGAAAGCCCGAGGAACTCCGGGAGCAGGTCAAGAAGGCTAACATCCGCGGTCGCGGCGGCGCGGGATTCCCCGCCGGCGTGAAGTGGGGCTTCCTCAACCGGCAGGAGGGCGAGCAGATCTACCTCGTCATCAACGCCGACGAGAGCGAACCCGGCACCTTCAAAGACCGCAGCATCATGGATCTCGACCCTCATCGGCTCGTCGAGGGGGCGATCATCTCGTGTTTCGCGATCGACGCGCACGTCGCCTACATTTACGTGCGGGGCGAGCTCGCGTTCTCTGTGGCCCGGCTCGAGCAGGCGATCGCAGATGCGCGGCAGGCGGGTTACCTCGGCGAGCGTCCCTTCGGCATTGATCACGCCATCGATATCTATGTTCATTCGGGCGCCGGAGCGTACATCTGCGGCGAGGAGACGGCGCTGCTGAACTCGCTCGAAGGGCGCCGTGGCGAGCCCCGGCTCAAGCCGCCATTTCCCGCGGTCAAGGGTGCGTTCGGCATGCCGACCATCGTCAACAACGTCGAAACGATCGCGTCCGTTCCTGACATCGTGCAGATGGGCGGCGACGCCTGGTCGGCGCTCGGCCAGCTTCCCGGCGACGGTGGCGTGCGCATTTACGGCGTCAGCGGTCACGTGAAGAACCCTGGCCTGTTCGAAGCTCCCGTCGGAATCACAATGCGTGAGCTGATCGACGACTACGCGGGCGGCATGCTCGGCGATCGGCCGCTCAAGGCGGTGATTCCGGGTGGCTCGTCCACACCGGTGCTCGATCCGCGACGCAAAGTCGACGCGCCGAACGAAGATCACCCGCTGCACAAGTGGCACGGCCAAAGCGAAATCGACGTGCCCATGGGGGTCGACACCTATCGTGCGCTCGGCACCATGCTTGGAACCTGCTGCGCCATCGTGATGGACGACACAGTCAACATGGTCGAGGCCTGCCGCAACTTGATGCGCTTCTACAAGCACGAATCGTGCGGACAGTGCACCCCGTGCCGCGAGGGGACCGGCTGGCTGGTCGATGTACTCGACAACCTCTGCAACGGGCGGGGCAAGCCCGACGACGTCGATCTGTTGGTGAACATCTCGAACAACATGATGGGCAACACAATTTGCGCCTTCGCGGATGGCACAGCGATGCCGATGCTCGGGATGGTGCAGAAGTTCCGTGAGGAGTTCATGGACGCGGCTATCCACGGCCTTCCCGACGGCGTCCGGCACGACGATAGCGTTCGGAGCATGGTAGAGGGGGGCGCGTGACCGGTCTCGGGGCAACTCTTTTCGTAGTGACCGCGATCTTCGCCATGGCGGGCGCCTTGATGACGATTTCGGCCCGGCGCCCGCTTCGCGCCGCGATCGGGCTGCTCGTTCACATCATTTCGCTTGCCGGCATGTTTCTCACGCTCAGCGCTCACCTCTTGGCCGTGCTGCAGCTTTTGGTGTACGCGGGCGCGATCGTCGTGCTGTTCGTGTTCGTCATCATGCTGATCGGCCCTGCCGCGGAGGTGGGCCCGATCGAAGGGCGCGTGGCCTCGCGGACCCTGAGCATCGCGCTGACGATTGCCGTCGTCCTGGCGGTCGCGACCTCGGTTGCCTACGTCGATGCGCCCTGGGTAGGGGTCTCCGACGAATTCGGGACCGTCGAGGGCCTTGGGATGGCCATTTACAAGCAAGCGCTGGTGCCGTTCGAGGTGGTCTCGATCACGCTCCTGGTCGCCGTCATCGGTGCGATTACCGTCGCTCGGAGCCGCACGGAGTAGGACGCGATGGGCATCGGAACATACTTGGCACTTGCCTCGGTTCTGTTTGGCATCGGCGCCACGGGTTTCCTGGCCCGACGCAACATGCTGATCCAGCTCATGTCGATCGAGCTGATGCTCAACTCGGTCAACGTGGTCTTGCTGGCTTTCAATCGTGCGTACCCGGCGAATCACGACGGGCAGGTGTTCGCCTTCTTCGTCATCGCTGTCGCGGCTGCGGAGGCGGCCGTCGGGCTGGCGATCCTCATCGCGTACTACCGCATCAAGAAGACGCTCGATACCGACGACGCGACCCTGCTGAAGTATTGAACCCATGCACCTAGAAGCACCCCAGCAGATTTTGCTCCTCTTGATCATCCTGTTCCCGCTGGGTGGGGCGATCATCAATGGCTTGCTGGGGCGCTACATGGCCAAGGGGCTCGTCACTCTCGTCGGTGTCGGGTCCGTAGCGGTGTCCTTCGCGCTAGCCGTCGCCTCGTTCGTCGAGCTCTACGGTCTCTCTCACGACGCCGAACACGCAGCGCTGGCCTATCACTTCTACGAGTGGTTTTCGCTGAAGCTGCCGGGTGGCACGGTCGTTCCGGTCAACGTCCAGTTCCTGATGGACTCGCTCAGTGGCGTCATGACGCTGGTGGTCACGGGCGTTGGCGGCCTGATCCACCTCTACAGCATTGGGTACATGGGCGAGGACGAGGGCTACCCCAGGTTCATGAGCTTCCTGAACCTGTTCATGGCCTCGATGCTGATCCTCGTTCTTGGGAGCAGCCTGCCGGTCATGTTCGTCGGCTGGGAAGGAGTCGGCCTTTGCTCGTACCTGCTGATCGGCTTCTGGTACGAGAACCGCGACTACGCTGCAGCGGGCCGAAAAGCGTTCGTCGTCAACCGAATTGGCGACTTCGGCGTCTTGATCGGCATGTTCATCCTGGTCGCCGTGGCGGGCTCGTTCGAGTTCGCCGAGATCAACGCCGCCGCGGTGGGCGGGGAGTTCCGCCCCGACTTCCCGATCTTGCTGTTCGGCGTCGCACCGAGCCTTGCCACGGTCGCCTGCATCTTTCTCTTCCTCGGATGCACAGGGAAGAGCGCGCAAATTCCGCTCTATGTCTGGTTGCCCGATGCGATGGCGGGCCCGACGCCGGTCTCGGCCCTCATTCATGCGGCCACCATGGTCACCGCAGGCGTCTACCTCTGTTGTCGCCTCTCACCACTGTTCATCACCTCGGAAGTGGTGATGTCGATCATCGCGGTCACCGGGACGCTCACCGCACTCCTGGCGGCGTCGATCGCCGTGGTGCAGCGAGAGATGAAGAAGATCCTCGCCTACTCCACCGTGAGCCAGCTCGGGTTCATGTTCGCGGCGGTGGGCGTTGGCTTCTTCGCGGCCGGTTTCTTCCACGTCTTCACGCACGCGTTCTTCAAGGCCTGCTTGTTCCTCGGCGCCGGCTCGGTGATGCACGCGGTCCATGCCCACGGGGACGCCGACATCTTCAAGCTCGGCGGTCTCAGGAAGCAGTTGCCGATCACGCGTTGGACCTTCTTGGCGAGCTGCCTGGCCATCGCTGGCTTCCCGCTCACCAGCGGCTTCTTTTCCAAGGATGAGATCCTGCTCGGCGCGGCGGCTCAGATCTACCGCGCCGACAACTGGCTCACGACGTCCGTTGGTTGGTTCACCTTGATCGGCCTGACGCTTGCTGCCGTGATGACCGCCTTCTACATGTTCAGGCTCTACTTTCTGACGTTCACCGGCGAGTACCGGAGCGCCGACCAGTCGGGCGATCACCCGTACGACGCGCATCCCCACGAGTCACCGCCTAGCATGACGATTCCGTTGGTCGTGCTCGCCATCGGTGCGCTCGGCGTCGGCTTCTTGGGGCTCCCGCACGTTGTGCCGATCACAGGCACACATCTTCCGAGCTGGTGGAGCCACTGGATGCACGCGTCGGTGGCAGGCCAACCGGTTCCTGAGGAGATGAGCGTCGTGAATCTCGCGTCGGGCCTTGCTTTCGGCGCGATGGCGATCGGCATCAGTGCCGCCTGGCTGCTCTACCGAAACAAGAGCACCGATGCGCTGACCAACAAGATTCCGGCGCGCCTGTACCAGCTTGCTTTCGACAAATGGCGCGTCGACGAGCTCTACGCGGCGACGATCGTCAACCCGATCAAGAACGTTGCCACCGCTGTGGGCCACGCAGATATGACGTTTGTCGACGCGCTCATGACGAAGTGGCCGAGCTTCAAGGTCCGTGAGACCGGGCGGATTCTTGCCCGCCTGCAGAACGGAGTCGTGCAGATGTACGGCGCCGTGATGGTGGTCGGTGTCGTAGTGGTCTTGGCCTGGTTCTGGACCCCGCACTCGCGCATCGAGGCCGCCTTCGAAGGCACCCAGGTCGAGCTCACGACGCCGGCGGGCCTTGGCTACGAGTACCGCTGGGATGCGAACTCCGATGGCGAGTTCGAGACCCAATGGGAGCGCGCGCCGGGGACCCGGTTTGAGTACAGTCATGACGACGTCCGCGGCGTTGCGGTGTTCCTCGGCAACGCGGCGTCCGGCATCGAGCGAAGGATTGAGGTGACCGAGGAGTGGTCCCCGCTCCCCATCGAGTCCGTGATTCCCGAGGAGAGCTTGCCCCCACGAGTCATGGGCTTCGAGGTGCGAGTCGATGGCGAGGACTTGCTGTTTCGCCAGGCGAACGCCCCGGTCGGGCCCTCCGGCCGCCAAGAGATCCGTTTGCCGATGGGCAGGGACGGCCGCCTCGGTCCCGCGCGCGTATTCTCCCGTCCACTCGTCGAAGCCACGGTCGAGGTTCGCAATACCTTCGGCAACATGCGTCGCGCCACGAAAGAAATCGCTTTGCCTTTCCCACTCGGGGCGCCTTCGCACGCCTCGCTGATTCAGCCGGCTCGTGAGGTGGTCCGATGACGACTCGTTACCTCACCTGGCTTCTCGCCATTCCCGCGATCAGCGCCCTAGTGGTGCTTCTGCTGCCCCGAGGGTGGGAGAAAACGATCAAGCGCTTCTCGATCGGCGCGATGCTGGTCGAGTTCATCATCAGCATTCGGCTGATCCTGGCTGACTACTCCGACGCCGGATACCACTTCGTCGAGCACGTGACCTGGGTCGAGTCCTTTGGGATTTCGTACAAGGTCGGCATCGATGGGCTGTCGTTGTGGCTCGTGATTCTCACTACCTTGCTCTCGCCCATCGCCCTCTACGCGTCGTGGGGAAGCATCACGACGCGCATCAAAGAGTACGCGTTCTCGTTCTTGCTCCTCGAGCTAGGTATGCTCGGCGCGTTCGTCGCGCTCGACCTGTTCCTGTTCTACGTGTTCTGGGAGCTGATGCTGGTGCCGATGTACCTGATCATCGGCGTCTGGGGCGGCAAGGACCGCGTTTACGCTGCGGTGAAGTTCTTTTTGTACACGATGGTGGGGAGCTTGTTGATGCTCGTCGCCATTTTGTATCTGGTTGCCAGCTACCAGAAGCTCGCCGGGCACTACAGCTTCGACCTACAAGAGCTCTCGACCCTCGTCTTGCCGGCACTGCCGCAGTATCTGCTGTTCGCCGCGTTTGCGCTGGCCTTCGCGATCAAGGTCCCGATGTTCCCGTTCCACACTTGGTTGCCTGACGCGCATGTCCAGGCGCCGACGGGTGGCTCGGTCATTCTTGCTGCCGTCCTTCTGAAGCTCGGCATCTACGGATTCATCCGGTTTGCGATGCCGCTGTTCCCCGTTGCGAGCCAGGCGATAGGGCCCGTGCTGGCCGGCCTCGGCGTCTTCGGCATCATCTACGGCGCGTATGCGGCCTGGGTGCAGCGAGACTTGAAGAAGCTCGTTGCGTACAGCTCGGTGAGCCACATGGGCTTCATCTTGCTCGGTCTTTTTGCGATGAACCGCAACGGGATTTCGGGCGCCATCCTGCAGATGATCAACCACGGCATTTCGACCGGCGCGCTCTTCCTTCTGGTCGGAGTGATCTACGATCGCCGTCACTCCCGGCTGCTCGACGACTTTGGTGGGCTCGCGAAGGTGATGCCTTGGTACACGCTGTTCTTCATCATCATCACCTTGAGCTCGATCGGGCTTCCAGGGACGAACGGTTTCATCGGCGAGTTCATGATTTTGGCCGGGTCGTTCTTGTCACGCACAGCGGTCGGATTTGGTTCGTCTTGGTTCATCATGACGCTCCTCGCGACGACTGGCGTCATCTTCGCAGCGGTCTACATGCTGCACGCCGTGCTTCGCATCTTCTGGGGCAAGGTCGTGCACACCGAGAACGAGTCGCTCACCGACCTCAATCGCCGTGAGGTTGCTTCGCTGCTTCCACTCATCGTGATGGTGTTCTGGATCGGGCTCTACCCGAAGTTCTTCCTCGACAAGATGAACCCGTCCGTGGATGCGTTCGTCACCGACTTCACGGTTCGCTACGAAGAGGGTCTTCGGACTGGTGAACCCCGCTTGGTCGATTTTGACAAGCTGACGCAAGGCTTCGAGGCTGCAGGCGGCCTCGCGCTGGCACGGCCCGCCAACGAGGAGGCGCAGCCATGAGTGTCCTCATGGGAGTGTCGCCGCTACTGTTGCTCGTCGCAGCGGGGCTTGCCATCATGCTGGTCGATGCGTTCAGCGACGAGCGCACGGAGCTCGCCTTAGTCACTGCCGCTTCGCTTTTCGTGGTGGCTGGCCTGGCGGGGGTCATGCTGGTGGGCGAGGTCCCGGCCGCGCCCGAGGTCGTCACCCGTTACCTTGCGGTCGACCGGCTTGGGTTGTTCTTCGACGTCGTCATTTGCGTCGGCGCCGGCCTCTCCGCGCTCCTAGCGGGGGGGTACCTTCGCGAGCACGGGTTCGAACGCGGCGAGTTTTACGTCCTCATCATCTTCACCGCCTTCGGTGCGATGGTGCTCGCACGGGCAGTCGATCTCCTGAGCATCTTCTTGGGGCTCGAAACGATGTCCCTCGGAGCCTACGCGCTCGTCGCTTACCGCCGAACCAGTGCGCGAGCGGTCGAAGGCGCGGTAAAGTACTTTCTGCTTGGTTCGTTCGCAGCAGCGATCCTGCTCTTTGGAAGCGCGTTGCTCTACGGTGCGACCGGTCACACCGATCTCGCTGGAATTCAGCAGGTCGTCGCCGCCGGTGAGGCCGATGCAACACTGGCGGTGCTCGCCTTGGTCATGCTGATCGTCGGTCTGGCCTTCAAGCTCGGTGCGGTTCCCTTCCACATGTGGGTGCCCGATGCCTACGAGGGCGCTGTCACGCCGGTCACGACCTTCATGTCGGTGGGCGTCAAAGCTGCAGCGGTGGCCGTGCTCGTGCGCGTCTTGGTCGGCGCATTCGGCGACCCCGCTAGCATGGGCCTCTACACTGGGTGGACGCCTGTCATCGTGTTGCTTGCCGTCGCGACGATGGTGTACGGCAACCTGGCCGCGCTCGCACAGACCAGCGTCAAACGCATGCTCGCCTACTCCTCGATCGCGCATGCGGGCTACATCTTGGTTGGCCTCGCGGCAGTTCACGAAGTCGGCTCCTTCGCCGTGAGCTCGGTCCTCTACTACATCGCCGCGTACACGGTTTCGAACGTGCTCGCGTTCGGCTCTCTCATCCTGATGGGCTCGAAGGGTAAAGAGGCGGTGAGTTACGACGACCTTGCAGGTGCAGGGCGTCGCCACCCGATGGCCGCATTTCCATTCGCCATCGGCGTCCTGTCGTTGCTCGGGATGCCGCCCACCGCGGGCTTCTTCGGAAAGTACTACGTCTTCAGCGCTGCCGTTCAGGCAGGCGGGCCCATGATCTGGGTTGCCGTCATCGGCGTTTTGGCCAGTGCAGTGGGCGCGTACTACTACCTCAAGGTCATCGTGTATCTCTTCATGCGCGAGCCGCAGGAAGACCAGCCCATCGCGGTTCCCATGCAGTCGCTCTACGTCACCGTCGCGCTCGTTCTAGCGGGCTACTACGTAGTGAAGATGGGGGTCACCCCGAGTCGCTACCTCGATTGGGCAGTCTCGGCCGCCTCGAGCCTGGTCGGCTAGCTGGCGCGTCCCAGGCGGTCGCCCGGGCGAACGAGCAGCCGGCGTGGACGGTTCTCTGGGAGCGCATTGAACGCGCGCTTCCAGTCGGAGAATCGGCCACCGGCGTGTACTGCGTCGAGCACGGCCCGCCCCTCCGCACGGCCGCCCTGCGCCAGCACGTACTCCACCCAGGCCCACCGAGCGCTGGTCGCGCGCACGTCGACGCGGCCTCGAACCCCGCGACGGAGCCGTCGAAGCCGGGCCTCGACCAGCGGCATGCCGGCAAAGGGTACCCCGTCGAGTGGGGTGTTTCGTTTCGCAACGAAGGGTGCCACCCCGAGGGACAGTGGAATGAGTGAGGACAACTCCTTGCCGAACTCGATCAGCTCATCGATGTCCTCGTCGAGCTCACCGGGAATGCCGACCATGATGTAGAGCTTCAGACGTTTCATGCCGTGGCGTCGCGCGAGCTTGGCGGCCTGTCGAAGCTGTTCCTCGCTGGTCTTGCGCTGGATGACGTCGCGCATACGCTGGCTCGCGCCGTCGCTTGCGGTGGTCAGGATTCGGTGGCCGCCTCTGCGGAGCGCCGCCACGAGGTCGTCGTTCAATCGATCTGCTCGAAGCGACGACAGGCCAACCTCTCGTCCAGAGTCGGCGAGGGCGTTGACCACCTCGGTGATCTCCGGGTGATCGGTCGTGGCTGCGCCCACCAGGCCGACCTTTTTCGCGTGGTCGGGGATCAACGACAGAATGCGGTCCTTCTTG